>CAZCPH010000263.1:0-4934 GCA_964500105.1 uncultured Mariniphaga sp.
CTATTGTTGAAAGGATATTTTTTTTACTTGAATAACTACTTCTATGAGTTTTTTGGGTTGGTCATGATTGTTGTATTCCTTTCAATATCAGATTAAAAATGTATTTAATCGTTTCAATATCTTCAAAATAAGCCTTATTGTAAAAATAGCGGCTGATTTTTCCGGCTTCCTGATTCACTTCATTTTCCAGGATGCTCACGATGTATTTTTTCAGCGAATCGTATGCTGCCAAAAGTCTTCCAATGTCGTACCCTGCCAGCCATGCTCCCGCATCAAGAGTAAAATGTGTTTCGCTAAATTCATCCATACAATCTGGCAAGATTTCGTAAAACCGGTTATCGTTCAGTTCAAAATAATGAATCAAAACATCGTGAATGTCATCGAGGTCTTTGGTACGTTCGGGCTTTTCATCGAACGAAATAAGCTTTAAAATGATGATGCCTTCCAGTGGGGTAACCTGCACTGTTGTTTCTTCATCCAGTTTCATTTGAGAAGGTTCATTTAGCACTTCTTTCAGTCCAACCACCGAAAGTTCTGTTTTACGGTCGGTAAATCTTACGGTTCCTTTTTCCTCCACTTCACCAAATGGCAGAAGGTCAACCACTGTGTTTGTGGCATTGTGAATTATCCGGTAAGGTTCGGTCACCTTGCGAAATCCGTTTTTCAGCAATGATTGAAGCAGTTTTCCGTAAATATCCATATCGGGAAGCATAATGGCAAAATCGATATCGCCGGTACCTCTGCCAGGTTTTATCCCCTGCTCAGCCAGATGAAAATGCCTGGCTTGCGCACCTATCAGATACAGCGGAGCATTTAACTTTTTGCAGGAATCATCCACCAGATTAAATACCTCTTTGAACCAGGGAGTAAGCTCTTTAAAACTCATGGGCAAGGTATTTATCCCAAATCATCCGGGCCGTTTCATAACATCTGCTGTTGCCCGTGTTCATCAGGTCAGCATAAACAAGGAGCGGATGTACTGTGTGGTTTCGAATCGCTTCTTTCGTTATCCAGAATGCCCGGTAAATTTTCACATCTCCGTTTGGGTCTGGAATCAGCCGGCATTCTTTCATTATTTCATTCCGGTTTTTTGCTGTATATATTACCAATTCACCGGGACGCAGGTAGTTGGTCAAAATGTCTCCCGCAGGTTCTCCTCCCCACCAGGTAGCATCTTCATTCAGATGAAGTTCGCGGTAATTTGTGAAGTTTGTTTCATCGGCAAAACGAAAACGACCGATTTTTAAGGCAGGTTGTAATGTTTCTTTCCAGGCACTCATCCATTTTTCAAGCAATTGCCTTTTGTTGTTCAATTTTAGTGTGTTCTTATCAATCCTGATTAAGAATTTGTTTTCTTCCAGGCCGTTTAAAATGTAAGCGATGTTTCCGTGAGCTACCTGTGTTATTTTAGCTATTTCACGATGTGGCAGGTTAATCCATTGTTCGTTTATCAGAAAGTGAAACAGTACTTTCATTCCGGTTTTGGTAAATGCCCTGTTCACCTTTTCTTTTTCCGTCTGAAATGGTTTATTCGCATCAATATAATAGTAAATCCGTTGCTGGTTCAGAAAGATATTTCCATTGACTTCCATGTAGGCAATGTTCAATTGCCTCAGTTGTTCCTTAATTTTTGGAAAAATACGTTCAGCCAAAATCAGGTACGGAGGAAAGGTTCTTGCGTTCTTTTCAATCTGAGGGACCTGATGTGCTCTAAGTTCCTTTTTAATTTCGGTATTAAACGTAATTTTATCCTTGTCAACTGTTAAAGTTAATTTACCATCCGTGTATTTGTCCGGTTGATTCTTCCAGAAACACTTAACCGGAGCATTTTTCTCCAGGTTTTCAATGGCAATATGTATGATTTCAGTCTCTTTCATGCCCACAACTATTTTCAACCACGATTCGTGGTCAGTTAAATTATTTGGACAAAATTATGGTTTTATTCCCTTTTTCCATTCTTTTTCGGGCAAAAAGTATTGTACTCCTTTCGATTTCGTTTCGAACTTCAGGTTTTTGGCCGGATTCTGAATCCTGACCAGTTTGGGTTTCGATTTACGGTTTTAAACAATAAAAAGCCAGGCTGATTCGCCATGTTTTCGTTGAATCTTTTCGTTAAACTTGTTTTCGCCCATCAGCACTTTCCCCTCAAGTTCATTTATCTCTTTGGTCAGGCCGAAAATAATATCGTTGAATGCTTCGTTACTGCTTTTCCCGGAATATGGTCTCTGGCTACATTCGATTTCTAATAATCTATCAATTAAAGGCAACCCAGCCCTGCAATCAGGCTCAAAGCTAAAATCATCCACCGGATGATTTCTTTACGCTTTGCCCTCCTGGTTTTTCCGGAACATGGTCTCCGACCCTGATCGAAGTGCTGTCCGAAAGTGATGTCCATTTGGTTCGAATTTTATTCAATCAATCTGCAAAAGAGGTTTTAAAACATAATTTTAAAAGGAACAGGAGCCTTGAATTTTTCCCCGAAGTGTATGCTTTTATGTGGTAATTTCAATAAAGGATATTTTACCATTTAAAGCGGATCAAAACGTAATTATAGCGTTCGTTCCGGGGGGTACTCGTTAAGTTTTTAACAGAAGGGTTTCATCTGCACTTTGAGGTAAAAAAAAACCGGACAGAATATATAACCGGGCAGCAGGAGGTTACAACCCCGAAAATCGGTTTTTGGTCATTTTTTTCAGCATTAATCCGGTGTTTTACTGTCAGAGAAAATTCACGAAAGGTCATCATTTAAAAAGAACCCGGCCAATCTAACCAAACCCCTGCGGTTTTCTGAATTTCCGTCTTAGCGAATTCAAATACTTTTATACCGAATGGTTAAGTCATCAAGGTATATTTTTGGTTTTTCTTTTGTATCAAATCTTGTTGTGTATATGTTTGAAAATCAAAAAAATATACGGGTAAAATTTTGTGGATTCCTTGCTCTTCAACTATTTGAAATCCCTCGACGGGAAAAGCTCTCCCTGCACCGCTTTGGTGTCGCTGACCTTTTCGTTTCCGGCGACTTTTTTATTTTTTTTGGTGGAATTTTCCGGTTTAGTCAACGAACCAAGATCACGTCCTTTCATTTCGATGTTCATCAGTTCGTTCAGGTTAAAGCAGGCGCTGACAACCACATGAATCACCTCGCCTTCAATCTGCAGTTTCCCGGTAACCATAAGTAACCGCGATTGCAGAATCACTTTCCGGTATTTCTCAAAAGTTTTGGCCCAAACCACCAGGTTGGCAAAACCGGTTTCGTCTTCGATGGTAATAAACAGCACACCTTTCGCTGTTCCCGGGCGCTGCCTAACGGTTATCAAACCACACACTTTAACGGGCTGGCCGTTTTTTAGTTTATGCAATCCTGAAGCCGGTGTAACCCGCAGCCGATTCAGTTTTTGGCGAAGAAAACTCACCGGGTGGGCTTTTAGTGACAGTGCAGTGCTGGCATAGTCCTGTATCACATGTTCTCCGGGAGTCATCAGAGGCAGATCGGTGATTTTTTCGGTTGCACTTTGCGAAGGTGTTCCGGTGAATATTCCGGTGGGGTGGTCGTAAAGGGCAGAAACCTCCCAAAGTGCCTGTCGACGGTCAAGACCAATGGAACGGAATGCATCAGCATCGGCGAGTCTTTCGAGTGCTGAAGGCGAAACGCCAGCATCGGGTAATTCATCGATGTTTTGATAGGAGGTAAATCTGCCGGCTACAAGTTTTTGCATATCCTCTTCGCGAAGGCCTTTTACCTGCCTGAATCCCAAACGAACAGCGCAATAACGGCCGTCTTTTTCCTCCAGCGTATTGTCCCACTGCGAGTGATTGATATCCACCGGCCTCATTTTTACGCCATGCTTCCGTGCATCGGTAACAATCTGCGCGGGCTGGTAAAACCCCATGGGCTGGCTGTTGAGCAGGGCAGCAGCGAATATGTCGGGGTAATAGCATTTTATCCATGACGATATATAAACCAGCAACGCAAAACTGGCGGCGTGACTTTCGGGGAACCCGTAACTTCCAAAACCTTCCAGTTGTTTGAAAACCCGTTCGGCAAATTCTTTTTCGTAACCGTTTTTAATCATCCCGTTTACCAGTTTTTCGCGGTATCGGGTTACCTGGCCTATTGCTTTAAACGTGGCCATGCTCCGGCGTAGTCCGTCGGCTTCGGCCGGGGTAAATCCGGCAGCCACAATGGCAATCTCCATCGCCTGTTCCTGAAACAAGGGAACACCCAGGGTTCGTCCCAAAATTTCTTCCAGCTCTTTCGAAGGATACACCACCGGCTCCTGACCGTTGCGCCTTTTCAGATAGGGGTGTACCATATCGCCCTGAATCGGGCCGGGGCGTACGATGGCCACTTCAATCACAAGGTCGTAAAAGGTGCGTGGTTTCATCCGCGGAAGCATCGACATCTGTGCCCGGCTTTCAATCTGAAACACACCGAGAGTGTCGGCATGGCTAATCATCTCGTAAACTTTGGGGTCGTCCTGGGGAATGTTGGCCAGGGTAAGGTTAAGGCCGTAATGTTGTTTTGCAAGGTCGAATGCCTTACGGATACAGGTCAGCATGCCCAGAGCCAGTACATCCACCTTCATAAAGCCCAGCGCCTCGATGTCGTCTTTATTCCATTCAATGCATGTGCGGTTTTCCATGCGGGCATTCAGAACGGGGCACAGTTCATGCAGCTTTCCGCGGGTAATTACGAAGCCGCCCGTATGCTGTCCCAGCTGCCTGGGAAATGCAATATACTGCAAAGTGAGTTCGATCACTTTTCGTAAATGCGGATCTTTGGCATTAAAACTGGTCTTTTCTGAAGATTTCCCTTCAAACCAGTCGTCCGTAAATTCATAGGCCGATTTGGAAAGTACGTTAATGGCATCGGTGGAAAGTCCCATGGCTTTTCCCACATCGCGCACGGCTCCCCTCCAGTGCACCTGCGTAAC
>CAZCPH010000264.1:0-4931 GCA_964500105.1 uncultured Mariniphaga sp.
CGATTTTGAAAATACGGTATTTTCTTATATTCCCAATACCTCGGAAACTGCATTTTACGGTATGCTCGAAGGAATAAGGGAGTATCTTACCGGATGGAAAATTGAGCGGCTGAAAGAAGGAAACGGAACCATTTCCAACGACGAAATCAAAAAAATAATTTCGTTTGAACCGCGGGTGGAAATGATTGCCATAAAAGATGTAAAACTCCGTACATTTATTGCCGACGATGCCAGTCGTGACGATCTGGTTGCCCACGTGTACGACGTAACCTATGGTGTTGTGCGAAACAATGTGGATACGCTGGTGGTTATCGATGACTCCATTGTTCGCGGAACTACATTGAAGAACAGTATTTTACGAATACTTGACCGCCTTCATCCCAAAAAAATAATTGTGGTTTCCTCTGCTCCTCAAATCCGATATCCCGATTGCTATGGAATTGACATGGCCCAACTGGATAAGTTTATTGCCTTTAACGCAGCAATTGAACTGCTGAAAGACCACAACAAAACAAATGTAATTGAGGAAGTGTACCGCAAGTGCAAAGACCAGGAGAATCTTCCGAAAGAGGAGATGGTAAATTATGTGCGGGAAATTTATCGCCCGTTTACTGCCGAACAAATTTCGGCTAAAATCGCAGAAATTTTAAAGCCGGAAGACTGCCAGGCAGAAGTTGATATTGTTTACCAATCTGTGGAAAACCTGCATAAAGCCTGTCCCAACGATACCGGCGACTGGTATTTCACCGGCGACTATCCCACGCCGGGAGGGAACAGGGTTGTGAATGCCTCTTTTATCAATTACGTAGAAGGGAAGAACAAACGCGCCTACTGATTTTTGTTAATAAAAATTAAAACATTTTCGGATATCACGTGTTTTAGTTAGTGCCTCTGAAAATGGAAGAAACAATTTGTCATGGCGTATTATTAATCTTTCCCTCGGGAAAAAATTATCTTCCGTTTTTCAGGGGTTTTTTCTTTTACTTTAAACTTTAGGTTAAATTGCTGATTTCCACAATATTTAGAAAATCCTTTTGCCCTGTAACTCATCATTTTGCAGTGAGTTCTGCTTTTGTTGCTGATTTTTAGAATTTTAACTCTCCGGATATCTTCCTATCTTTGCCGGTTAAAATCAGCTTTTGTAATGTACTGTAAAATAGAAAATAAAGATTTGCATGATGTTGTAACAACCAATATTGTGCAGCAATCATCGTTTTGGGGAAGAATTAAAAACCGGCAGGGGTTTAAACCGGTTGCATTCGAATACGAAGTATCGGACGATATGCTTTTGCCGGCGTCGTCAGGGAAAAAACTTATTCAGGACGATTTGCTGGTATTGCTGAAGTATGTTGACAGCAAGCATTGTTTTGCCTATATTCCTTACGGACCTGAAGAAGAGCCGGAAAGCGAAAATCACGGACTTTTTCTGGAGGAACTTTCGGAGGTATTGCGCCCGCATCTTCCTAAAAACTGCATGTTTATTCGGTACGATTTGCCCTGGGAAAATCAGTGGGCCCGTGAAGACGATTTTTTCGACCAGAATGGAAATTGGTTAGGCCCGCCGCCGCATCAACAGCAGGAGTTCAGGGTAAATTTCAACACCCGAAACTGGAATCTGGTAAAAAGCCCTACCGACAATCTGCCTTCCAACACCATATTTTTGAACCTGGCACAGGGTGAAGAAGCATTGCTCCAAAAAATGAAACCCAAAACCCGTTACAACATCCGGTTGTCGGCACGAAAAGGTGTACAGGTAAAAGCGTACGGAACAGACATGCTGGAAACCTGGTACAATCTGTACAAAGAAACTTCGGCACGAAATGGCATTACACTTCACCCGAAAGATAATTTTGGTTCCTTTTTGGATTTGCAGAAAAATGAAAAAGTAGATACCCGATTGTTAATGGCAGACCACGAAGGGGAATTTCTGGCAGCCATGTTTCTGGTGCTGTCAAATAAGCGGGGAACCTATATGTACGGAGCATCTTCGGGGAGTAAGCGGAATTTGATGGCTGCGTATGCGGTGCAGTGGGAAGGAATCCGGCAGGCACATGAGGCAGGTTGCGAAGAATACGACATGTTTGGGGCAGCGCCGAACCCGAACAGTACACATCCTATGTACGGGCTTTACCGCTTTAAAAGCGGGTTTGGCGGCGAAATGGTTCACCGTATGGGCTGTTGGGATTACCCGTTCGACCAGGAACAGTACCGGTTTTTCAGGGCGCAGGAAGTGAATTTTCAGGGGTATCATAATTAATATTTGATTCCCATCAGGTAAAATCCGATATTCAGAAAAATATAAGCCAGAATGGTTAACGCCAGTCCGTAAACGTTCAGGGTAGCCAGCAAAACAACCGCAATCAGAAGAAATATGTAGCGGTACCAATTTTCACTCCATTTCAGGTTTTTCACCTTTAACGAAAACATGGGAAGTGTAATCACCATCATTCCCGATGTAAACAGACCCAGCAAAAGCAAAATGCGGGTTGAAAAAATGTGTTGAAACAATTCCGGATATTTAGGCACTTCCAGAATTAATCCCATGGAGGCCCAGAAAATGCCATTGGCCGGAATGGGCAGGCCTCTGAAGAAAGGTTCATCGGTTTGTGCATTAAACCTTGCCAGTCTGACAGCTCCCATAACCGGCATCAGCAAAGCTGAAAAAAGGATAATCCACTGGCTCCAGCTGGCGGCAATGAGGTGAATGGGCTGATTTTTTTCGAAGAGTGAAAATTCGAGCAGGGTGAACAAAATGGCTGCCGGTGCAAGGCCAAAAGATACCAGATCGGCCAGTGAATCGAGCTGTTTCCCAATGTCGGAATAAGCATTTAAAAGACGGGCGGCAAAACCGTCGATGAAATCGAAAACTGCGGCCAGGCAGATAAAAATTCCGGCCCAGATGAGATGCCCGTCGATGGCAAATATTACTGCCATTGAACCGGCAATCAGGTTCAGTGAAGTGATAAAATTGGGAATTTGCTTTATCACCCTGTTCATAATAACTTATTTAAAGGTGGCAATCACAGTTTCTCCTCCAATCGATTTCTGATGCATATGCACTTTTACCTCAGCATCTGCGGGTAAAAACAGGTCAACACGCGAGCCAAACCTGATGAAACCGTATTCCTCGCCCTGATCTGCAGAATGACCGGTTTTTTTGTAGGTTACAATGCGCTGGGCCAATGTGCCGGCAATTTGCCGCGACATCACTTCCGTGCCATCGTTCATTTTAAAAACCGTTGAGCAACGCTCGTTCAACTCCGACGATTTTTTTACAAACGCCGGATAATAGGCACCACGCTTGTGATTCTGGTAAACCACTTCGCCGGCAACCGGCGCACGGTTTTGGTGCACATTCAATACCGACATGAAAATACTTACCTGAAGGCGCTCTTCCTTAAAATATTCTTTTTCATGAACTTTCATGATCTCCACAATTTTGCCATCGGCAGGCGCCAGCACATGGTTGTTGTTATTTTCGATTTCGCGGTGCGGAACGCGGAAAAAGTAAACAATGAGTGCAGCAAGCAACAGTGATACAGCCATCAGAACATAGAAAATGGTGTAGTCACGCAGCGTAAAATAGATGAGCGCATCGAGAACGGCCAGAATAAAAAAGGCCACCGGAATTATTTTTTTCCCTTCTTTATGAATTTGCATAGCTATTATAAATTTCCTGACAAATTTAACCAAACGTAAACAACCGGAATCACAAATAGCAAACTATCGAAACGGTCGAGCAACCCACCATGGCCCGGCAGCATTGTTCCCGAATCTTTTACCTTGAGACGCCGTTTTATAATGGATTCGAAAAGATCTCCCAATGTTCCGAAAACGATTACCAGTAATGCAACAAATAACCAGTTTAATATGGATAACTGGTTGAAAAGCATGGAGTTCAAAAATCCGGTAATGAGTGCAAAAACGGAACCTCCGATGAATCCTTCCCACGATTTATTGGGTGAAATCTTTTTGTGAATTTTGTGTTTTCCGAATTTTGACCCGAACAAATAGGCCATGGAATCGTAAATCCAGACGATGAATAACACCCCAATGAGTACTTTCGAATTGAATTCGGGAAAATTCGGGTATCCGGGATGAACCATAAAGTTGAGCAGGCTGAAAGGCACCGCAACGTAAACAAACCCGGTAAATGTTACTGCACTGTTTTGTAGAATTCCCGAACGTTCGCTAAAGGCTTCGAAGAGAAAAATGAAGATTAAGGCCGGTATAAAAATAAGGTAAGATTTGGTTGGCAGAATGTTGTTTACCATTGCAAAGCAAATGGCAAAAAACAGCACACCAAGTGTTAATCCTGCTGTTTTTCTTGGCGAATTTCCTGCGGTTTCAACCAGTTGGTAAAACTCCAGTTGGGTGAGGTACAGAAATGAACCAAAAACGACTGCAAAAATTACCGGGTGAATTGCCGCACCAGCCAACATCAGAAAAATATACACAATCCCGGTTAAAGATCGCCTGCCTAAATCTTTCAACGCTTCAAATCTTTTAACAGTTCCAGGGCTTTTTGTTCGTCTGCCTCCTCCACATAAACTACAAAATCTCCGAACGACTGATAGGCACTGTCATGCTGATTCATAACAACAACCTTTAATCCGGCATTGTCAAGAATATCTTTTGCCATGGTGGCTTTGTATTCATGCGCCGTAAGAAAAACTTCTTTCCATCCCTTTTCCATACTATTGGTTTTTCAATTCGGTGAAGAAACAGTTTGATTTTCTATATTTTCTTCGTTACTGCTTTTTTCAGGCGGATTATTTGTTTCTGCAGAAACGTCTTTTTCAGCACTGTTCTCATTGCTTCCGTTGTCAATCAGCTTTTTGTCCCACGGTCTTTTTCCAAAGATGTTTTCCAGGTCTTCGCTGAAGATAACTTCGCGTTCCAGCAGTTTTTCCGCAAGGTTCTGGTGTCCT
>CAZCPH010000265.1:0-4929 GCA_964500105.1 uncultured Mariniphaga sp.
AAACGAAATAAACGATGTCACTTCAGGTTCGGGCATTGGTTTGCCCATTGCACAGCATTACGTGCAACTGTTGGGTGGCGATTTAAAACTCGATTCAACTCCGAAAAAGGGAACCACTTTTTCTTTCGACCTGCCGTTCAGGGAAGGAGAAGGCTTTTTGCGCGTAGTCAGCTAACAGCCTGTACTAATTTCCACACCATTTTTTGAAGGATTCAATTTTATATTTAGTTTTGACTCCTACTAACAACAGCAACTCAGGGAATGACAGTCAATAAAAATCCGTTTACAAATTGTTAACTCTCGAAGGCTATATTGTTCTGGCAGTGGTAGTTTTAACCATTGTTGCACTTGCGAGGGAGCTCATGCGCCCGGGCCTGATTTTCTTTTCTTCCGCCGTAATTCTGATGTCAACCGGAATTATTTCGAGTAAAGAAATGCTTTCGGGATTTTCCAACAAAGGGATGATTACCGTTGGTGTACTATTTCTGGTTAGCGAAGGAATTCGCCAGTCGGGAATATTAAACCGGCTGGCACAAACCTACCTTCCGCGCAAACGAGGACGAATGGTTTTTCTGATTCCCCGAATTATGTTTCCCGTAACTGTTTTATCTGCCTTTTTGAACAATACACCGGTTGTTATTATTTTTGCTCCAATCATTAAAAAATGGGCAGAAAAATTAAACCTTTCACCCAAAAAATTTCTGATACCACTCTCCTATGCCACAATTCTGGGCGGTATGTGTACTCTGATTGGCACTTCTACCAACCTCGTTCTTCACGGGTTAATGATTGACAACAATCTTCCGGGTTTTGGAATGTTTGAGCTGGGAAAGGTAGGGCTTGTGATTGCAATTTTGGGAACGATTTATCTTGCTGTTGCCGGCAACAGGCTGCTTCCGGGCAAAAAATTCATTTTCAATTCGAAAAGCTCAGCCGAATTTAAAGACTACTATTACGATACAGTTATTCCCGAAAACAGCAACCTTGTTGGTTTGGAATTTAAAAACGGCCGGTTGAAAGAGTTGCCCAAAATTTTTGTTAAGTGCATTGAACGGGATGGAAAAATAATCAAAACCAACAAAGGGACACATACGGTGCAGGCTGGTGACAAACTGCTGCTCGCGGGAAAATCGGACCGGCTGAACTACATTCTGGGAAATGAAAATGTAAAACTGAGCGGATTTGATCTCATAAAAAATATTCCAAAAGAGAAACTAAAGCAATACGAAGCTGTTATTTCCCCGCGATTTCCGGGTGTTGGGAAAACCATTCCCGAATTTAACTTTTTCGACCACTACCAGGCTGTGGTTCTGGCCATTCACCGAAACGGCGAACGGATAACAACCAACCTCAACAAACTAAAGCTCAGGCCTGGCGATAACCTGGTGCTGTTAACCACCGACAAATTCATTCAAAACTGGGGCGAATCGAAAATATTTTACCTCACATCCTTTATTCGCGATTACAAAAGTACCGGTACTTTCTGGAAAAAATGGCTGGCTTTTATCATTCTTTTGGTCATGATTACCGGAGCAACAGTCGGACAGTATTTCGAATCTCCCGCGGGGCTCACTTTCGATATGTTTTTCTTTTCCATTTTGGCCGCGGTACTACTCATCTGGTTAAAAATTATGCCGCACCAGAAATACACAAAATCCATTAGCTGGGATGTGCTCATTACCATCGCCTGCTCGTTTGCCCTTAGCAAAGCACTGCAAAACTCAGGTGCCGCTGAATCGCTTGCCCGGACAACCATTAATTTTTCGCGGGGACTCGGGCCAATTGGCGTACTCGCTGCAATGTTTTTAATTACGACTATTTTTACTGAAATAATTACCAACAACGCCGCAGCGGCGCTTGTCTTCCCAATTGCCCTTGCTGCTGCCCAGCAACTAAATGTTGACCCGAAACCGTTTTTTGTTGCCATTGCCATTGCAGCATCAGCAAGTTTTTCGACTCCAATCGGCTACCAAACCAACCTAATTGTGCAGGCCATTGGCGATTACAAATTCACCGATTATCTGAAAATTGGCCTGCCGCTGAATATCCTCGCCTTTATCCTTTCGCTGTTGCTGATTCCTTTCTTTTGGCATTTCTGAAAATTAAGTTTCAGTTGTTATAGATTGCGGGAAATTCAACCTGAAATTAGGGTTGAAATAAATGTTCTATATTTGCTGCCATTACAATTAATTTTCGAATTTTTGATATACTGTTCATGAAGGAATTTAGTTTAACCAACCTGCGGGAGCTTGAGGCTGAAGCCATTCACATCATTCGCGAAGTGGCTGCCGAATTTGAAAACCCGGTAATGCTTTACTCCATCGGAAAAGACTCTTCGGTGATGGTTCGCCTGGCCGAAAAAGCGTTTTACCCGGGCAAAGTGCCGTTTCCGCTTATGCACATCGACTCCAAGTGGAAATTCCGCGAAATGGTGGAATTCCGCGACCGTTACGCCAAAGAAAAAGGCTGGGATTTGATTGTGCATTACAACAAACAGGGTTACGAAAGCGGCGTTGGTCCGTTTACCCACGGCAGCAAGGTGCACACCGACATCATGAAAACACAGGCACTGCTGGAAGGACTTTCGAAATATAAATTCGATGCGGCATTTGGTGGCGCCCGCCGCGACGAAGAGAAATCGCGTGCCAAGGAACGCATTTTTTCCTTCCGCGACCGGTTTCACCAGTGGGACCCGAAAAACCAGCGGCCGGAACTGTGGAGCATATACAATGCCCGTGTGCACAAAGGAGAATCCATCCGCGTTTTTCCCTTGAGCAACTGGACCGAACTGGACATCTGGCAGTATATTCGTTTGGAAAACATCCCCATTGTTCCGCTCTATTTTGCCAAAGAACGTCCCATTGTTGAAATGGACGGCAACCTGATTATGGTGGATGACGACCGCATGCCCAAAGAGCTGGCAGCGAAAGCTGAAATGCGAAAAGTACGATTCCGTACTCTGGGATGCTACCCGCTTACCGGCGCTATCGATTCAGAAGCCGACACCATCGAAAAAATTGTAGAGGAAATGATGACTGTCACCGTTTCGGAACGCACCACCCGTGTTATCGACTTCGACCAGGAAGGAAGTATGGAACAGAAAAAAAGAGAGGGGTATTTTTAAGGAGAAGCCTCCCCTAACCCCTCCAAAGGAGGGGAATTGGGTAAGTGCAAGTAAACAAGCTATAATTTTATTTGTAAAATCGGCTATGAAAAAGCAAAATATAATTCCATCGAAAAACAACAAAAAAGCGAACCTCCCCCCACTTGCGGGGGATAAAAGGGGGGCTAACCTTCCCCACATCGAGGGGATTGAAGAGCCCACCGCTTTATATCTGCCCCATCCGGCCTGTTTTGGTCAAGTGCTGAATCAAAACAAAACCATAGTGAGAGCGGGAAGCTCCGAGGAACCGGGGAGATCACCCGCCCGAACTTAGGTTTTGTGAAGATGAAGCGCGAAGAGCAAAACCAGCCTTGATTTTTTTGTTTCGTTTTTGCATCAAGGCAAAAATGAAAACCCGTCTGGTAGGACAATAAAAATTAAAATTATGGAAAACATTAACATAGACATAAAACAGTTCCTGGATCAGGACCAAAAGAAAGATTTACTCCGTTTACTAACCGCAGGCTCCGTTGACGACGGCAAATCCACCCTCATTGGCCGTTTGATGTTCGACAGCAAAATGCTGTACGAAGACCAGCTAGCAGCACTGGAAAAAGACAGCAAACGCATGGGCCATGCCGGCGAAGACATCGACTATGCCCTGCTGCTCGACGGCCTCAAAGCCGAACGTGAACAAGGCATCACCATCGATGTAGCATACCGCTACTTCTCCACCGCCAAACGGAAATTTATTATTGCCGACACACCCGGGCACGAACAGTACACCCGCAACATGATTACCGGTGGCTCCACAGCCAACCTGGCCATCATCCTCATCGATGCCACCAAAGGGGTGATTACCCAAACCCGGCGGCATACATTCCTGGTTTCGCTGCTGGGAATTAAACACGTGGTGCTGGCAGTAAACAAAATGGATCTGGTGGATTTCAGCCAAAAAGTGTTCGACGACATTTGTGCCGATTACAAAAACTTTGTCACCCAGCTCGACATTCCCGACGTGGAATTTATACCGCTTTCGGCATTAAAAGGCGACAATGTGGTGGACGTTTCCAACCGCATGCCCTGGTACCACGGGAAAAGTGTTTTGGAATTTCTGGAAACAGTGCATGTGAGCAGCGACCGCAACTACGACGATTTCAGGTTTCCGGTGCAGTACGTGTTGCGTCCCGACCGCGATTTCCGTGGTTTTTCGGGGAAAGTGGCCTCAGGAATAGTAAAACCGGGCGACACAGTGATGGCGCTGCCTTCGCGGAAAACATCGAAAGTAAAAGCGATTCCCACCTACGACGGGAACCTCGAAAAAGCTTTTCCTCCGCAATCGGTAACGCTGGAGCTGGAGGATGAAATCGACATTTCGAGAGGCGAAATGCTGGTGAACCCCGACAACCTGCCACGCATGGAGCGCCACTTCGAAGCCATGCTGGTGTGGATGGACGAAGATCCGATGGATCTTTCCACGCAATTCTTCCTGAAACAAACCTCCAACACCACCCGCGCACGCATCGATGTGCTGCGCCACAAGGTTGATGTAAACACGCTCGAAAAATCGGAAGTAGAGAAACTCAGCCTCAACGAAATTGGCCGGGCTGTGCTCACAACAGCCAAACCGTTGTTTTTCGACCCCTACAAAAAGAATAAAAACACCGGTTCGTTCGTGCTCATTCACCCGGTAACCAATAACACGGTGGCTGTGGGGATGATACTCGACAAGGTAAGCACCGACGAGCTGCCCACAAACATTACCGGCGCCGACAAACAGAAAATTGACAGCGGCATTGGCCTCATTGACGCCGGAGAATACCGGA
>CAZCPH010000266.1:0-4294 GCA_964500105.1 uncultured Mariniphaga sp.
TTAATTCTGTTTAAAAAAGGAAAATGGAAACTTAGAAAAGTTTAATTTTACAAAATACATTAATTTACCAGAATATTTTTTTAGCTTTGAAGATTGGCATCGAAATCATTTCGGTGAAATAAACAAATAGCAACTTTAATCCTTTAAAAAATTTTAGATTTTACGAACACAAAAAATTTCAGGTAAAAAAAACGATGAGATCAACCCTTCTACTATTCATATTTTTTACGATAATTCTGTCCCGCATTTCGGCAGAAAACAAAAATCGGGATGAAGTCAGAAAAGAGGTTACCCGTCTGATTGAAATTGCGGAGAATGTTCTTGAAAAATCACCTGATTCTGCCTTCGTTTATGCCGAACAAGCATTATCTATTGCCAAATCGTCGGAACTGACAGACCTTTTACCCCGGGGTCATTTTTTAAGGGGAAAAGCACTGGTTGCTAAAAATGATTTTGAAAAAGCACTGGTTGAGCTAAAAGCGGCGATGGCTTTTGATACAGAAGAAAATTCGCTTTTTACTGGTCAGAACTTATACGAACAGGGATTCTCATACTACCGGTTGGGAAATACCGGAAATGCCATTTCATATCTGGAAAAAGCCATTGAAACGTTCAATCCTTCAACGCATATTTTTGAAATTGCGCTTGCCGAATGGCGTCTTGCTCTGGCATTTTGGCGGCAGGGAAATTACATCGACGGTTTATCGCACGTTCAAAAATCACAAATGTTGTTTGAACAGCTCGAAGACAAAAAACACATGGTGTCGGTTTACAATTCGAAAGGTGCCATTTTATGGGGGCTGGCAAGTTATGAAAAAGCACTTGAATTTTTCTTTGATGCACTGTCCATAAACGAAAAAGAAAAAGTTTACCCCGACCTGAACATTATTCTGCTCAACAACATCGGTCTGGTTTATCATGACTGGGACGACCACGAAAATGCCATGAAATATTTCAGGCGTGCAGAAGCACTTATTCCTGAATCAAAACATCCGGTTGGCGATGCCTACACCTGGCTGAATATCGGCACCTTATTTTTAAGACAGGAAAAAACCGATACTGCCCTTGTGTTTCTTCAAAAAGCCCGCGATGGGTATGCTGACGACGATGACCTGAACGGCGTTTGCCTAAGCAAAATAAGAATTGGAGAATGTTACCAGCAAAACGGTGAACTTAAATTGGCAGAGCAGACATTTACCGATGCGATAAACGACAGCAAAAAAACACAAAACAAACACCGCGAAGCAAATGCCGTTTACTCCCTTGCCCAAAATAACCTTTTGCAAAACAACCTCGACGATGCGCTGAAAAACTCACTGAAAGCCCTTGGAATTTCAGAAAATGGACAGTACAAAGACATCACCAGCCTTTTGTACGAGCAACTTTCAGAAATTTACAAAAAACAGGGCAAATCGTCGCTTGCTCTCGAAATGCTGAGCAAAGCAATGGCTATAAAAGATGAAATTTACCGCGAAAAAATTGCCGTGCAATACAACCTGATGGAACTGACATACGAAAATGAACTAAAAGAAACTGAAAACTTACGTTTAAAAAGTGAAAATCTGCTGAAACAACGTTCCCTTTATTTTATGTATGCGGCCATTTTTCTGGTTGTTATCGGTTTTTTAACCATTTCTGTTTTCAATTTTAAATTGAAGAAAAAGAAAAAAGAACTTCAGGAAGCCAATCACGCCAAAGATAAAATATTCTCAATTGTGGCACATGATTTACGCAGCCCCGTGGGTACTCTAAACAGTATGATTGACGTACTGGTTGAAGACAACCACGGATTCGACTACAAAGAAATTTTAAACCAGTTTAAACCCGTCGTGGCCGGATCGTTCGACATGCTCGAAAACCTGCTTGTTTGGGCAAAAGCAAACCTCGGAAAACTCGAAACATCGCCGGTTACCCTTTCACTGAACCAAACCATTAACGAAACGATCGCTTTAATGGCAAATTTTTCACAGGAAAAATCAATAGAAATCTGGTTTTACCCGGAACACGATATCGAGGTCAGGGCCGACAAAATTATGCTGGAAACCGTAATCCGGAATCTTTTGAAAAATGCAATAAAATTTACTCCGGAGAACGGTAAAATCGAAATAGTTACACTCATTAAAAACAGCCATGCCCAGGTGAGCATTATTGATAATGGCGTAGGTATTCCATCAGAAAAACAGAAATTCATTTTGAAAGGAGCTTACAATACAAATGGCACACAAAACGAAAAAGGGTCTGGAATTGGATTGATGTTAAGCAAGGAACTGGCGGAAAAAAACAATGGAAAACTCTGGTTTACAAGTACCATAGGAACCGGAAGCACGTTTAGTTTTTCTGTACCGCTGGCTCCGGTTCATTGACACTGCAATAAAGCTTTCTGTTTTATATTTACTTTCTGAACGAATTTGCCATACTTTTTTTCAAAACTGTTTTTATGAAAAAATACTTTCTCATCATTCTGATTTTCAATTCTATCGCACTCCTGGCGCAAAAAAAAGAATTTAAACCAATTTATTTCGATGAAGCAAAAGCCGTTTACCTGTACCATTTTGCCTATGAGTGCATCGACCAGGAATACCCAAACAAGTTGGGACAGGTTTTGGGTGACGACAGCTACCTTGCCCCGCCGCGGGAACTGCATCCGGCATTTTACGGTTGTTTCGACTGGCACTCATCTGTTCACGGCCACTGGACACTGGTTACTATTCTGAAATTGTTTCCCGATTTTGAATTCGGTGATGAAATTCTGCAAAAACTGAAAAAAAATCTCACCAGGGAAAATATTCTGAAAGAAGTGGAATACTTCGATGATGAACACAATAAAGATTTCGAACGCACCTACGGCTGGGCGTGGTTATTAAAACTCGACGAAGCTTTGCTGCAATGGGATACTCCGGAAGCAGAAGAGATGCACAAAAACCTGAAACCACTGGTTGAATTGGTTTCTGCAAAATTTACTGAATTTCTCGATAAGCTGAACTACCCGATTCGCGCAGGTGAGCACAGCAATATTGCGTTTGGAATGTCGTTTGCATACGACTACGCAAAAAAATACGATACGCTACTGGCCCGGAAAATTGAAGAAAAAGCGAAAGAGTATTTTTTGAATGACAGGAATTGCCCGCTCACCTGGGAACCAGGTGGTTTCGATTTCCTTTCGCCTTGTTTGCAGGAAGCTGCTTTGATGCAGAAAATTTTACCCGAAAAAGAGTTTCAACAGTGGTTGAAAAAATTTCTGCCGGGGTTCGAAAAAAATCCGGAAAAATATTTACAACCGGCAGAAGTAACCGATCGAAGCGACGGCAAACTGGCGCACCTCGATGGATTGAATTTCAGTCGTGCATGGTGCCTTTTCGAAATGGGAAATGCGCTCGGAAACAGCAAGATGATTAATTTGGGAATCCGGCATTTCAATTACAGCTACGAAAAAATGGACTCGGGCGAATATGCGGGCGCACACTGGCTGGCGTCGTTTGCCACGTATGCGTTAAAAGCCTCCCCCAACCCATCCAAAGGAGGGGAGTAAGGAAATTTAATCTTAACATTCTGTATCCGGCAACAAATAATCATTCTTGAAAATTGTTTTGAATTTACTTTCTGAAAATTGGAAATTAGTTGAAATTTGGGTTTTGATAATTGGTATTTGAAAAATTATGGATTTACAAGTTGAAGGAAAAGTTTTTATGGTGGCTGCTTCCAGCAAAGGACTGGGATTTGGCATTGCTCGGGAACTTGCAAAAAACGGCGCAACAGTTTGTATCGCCAGCCGCACAAAAAGTGAAGTACAAACCGCGGCAGACAAATTAAGAGCAGAAACAAATGCCAACGTTCATGCATCGGTTTTTGATGCTGCAGATGCAAAATCAATTGAAGCCTGGATAAATGAAGTAGCCCGGGCTTTTGAGCGAATCGACGGACTGGTAGTGAATGCCGGTGGTCCGCCTCCGGGAAATTTCGGTGATTTTTCCGACGATGACTGGCAGGCTGCGTTCAACCTTACACTGATGAGCGCCGTTCGGCTCATTCGCAGTGTTTTGCCCTTCATGCGCGCGGGTGGAGGAGGTTCAATTTTAACCATTACATCGCTTTCTGTGAAGGAACCGATTAACGGTTTGCTGTTGTCCAATGTTTTCCGGTCGGGAGTTGCCAGCCTGGTAAAAAGCCTGGCCAGCGATCTGGCTGGTGAAAACATCCGTGTGAATAACCTCATCCCCGGCAGAATCGACACCGACCGCGTAAAAGCGCTGGACAAAAATATCGATTTGATATTGGCTTCCGCCGGAAAGTAAGA
>CAZCPH010000266.1:4304-4929 GCA_964500105.1 uncultured Mariniphaga sp.
CTGGACAAAAATATCGCAGAAAAACAAAGTGTTTCGGCGGAAAAAATAAAACAGCAACACGAATCTGCCATCCCGCTGGGCCGCTACGGAACTATCGAAGAATTTGGTAGAGCCGGCGCATTTTTACTTTCTGCTGCTGCTTCGTATATCACCGGCGCAAGTTTGGTGGTGGATGGCGGGTTGCTGAAAGGAATGTGATGGACATAAAAAAACCCGGAAGTATCTCCCGGGCTTATTTCTATTTCACCTAAAATAAATACAGTCTGTTATTTTACTTTCTCAACGATTGCTTTGAACGCTTCAGGCTGGTTCATGGCCAAATCGGCCAGCACTTTCCTGTTGATTTCAATATCGTTTTTCTTTAGCAATCCCATAAACTGCGAATACGACATCCCTTCCAAACGGGCTGCGGCGTTAATACGCTGAATCCACAATGCACGGAAATTGCGTTTTTTGGTTTTCCTGTCGCGGTAGGCATACTGCTGCCCTTTTTCCCATGTATTTTTAGCGACGGTCCAAACATTTTTACGCGCTCCGAAATAACCTTTCGTCCTCTTCAGAATTTTTTTCCTTCGGGCACGTGATGCTGCATGATTTACACTTCTTGGCATACTTTTAATTTTTT
>CAZCPH010000267.1:0-4911 GCA_964500105.1 uncultured Mariniphaga sp.
GTCCGACAAATAAATCCCAATCGAGAGTGTCCGGAACCCAATGTCCCACTTCTGGTGTGTTCAGCCCTTGTGGCCAAATGGGACGGTCGGTGAAAGCCTCCACTTTGGTAACCTCGCCGATTTCGCCGTTTGCAAGCCATTCGGTAGTCAGATTTACACCTTCGCCCGAAGAACCCTGGTTACCCATTGATGTGGCTACTTTGTATTTTTCGGCCAGTTTGGTTAACAACCGTGATTCGTAAACCGAATGGGTAAGCGGTTTTTGAACATACACATGTTTACCCATTGTGATTGCATGGGCTGCAACAAGAGCGTGGGTATGGTCGGCTGTTGCCACAACCACTGCATCGAACTCTTTACCCATTTCGTCGTACATTTTCCTCCAGTCTTTGTACTTTTTAGCTTTCGGATAGCGGTCGAATACGCCGTTTCCACCAGTGTATTTCCAGTCCACATCGCAAAGGCCAACAATGTTTTCAGATTCCAGGTTTTTCAGGTTAGCAAAACCCATTCCGCCAACACCAACACCTACAATGTTGAGTTTATCACTTGGAGCCTTGTGCCCCAATCCGGCCACTACATGACTCGGAACAATTGTCAATCCTGCTGCAGCTGCAGCGGTTGTGCCAAGGAATGCTCTCCTTGAAAAAGCACTTTTGTTCGAATTCTTTTCCATAACAAATAAAAGTTTTAATTGGACAGGTATTATTTATTCCTAAATATTTTTAACTAAAAAACCGTTAAATATAACCATATTCGGTGTTTCCTCAAACATCGGTGTTTAAATTCACTTAACAAACAGAAAAAAATTTTGCGATTTATTGCAGGGTTGTCCGAAGTAAAGATTTTTTATGTTTCTCAGATTCAATAGATTATTTGTAAAGAATATAAGTTTGGCCTATTCCCGTTCGAGAAAATCAATTTTTCGGGAGAGTGGAAACCGCCTACTTTTGCCGGCGAATTTTTATTTAGTCTAAATAAAGTAACATATTAAAAACAGAGATTATGTTGACAGTTGGAGATAGTTTTCCGGAATTTGAGAAAAAAGCAGTGGTTTCACTTGAACCCGGGAAAGAGTTTAAAACCATTAAACGGGATGACTTTAACGGCAAATGGACAGTGTTTTTCTGGTGGCCGCTGGACTTTACCTTTGTGTGCCCCACCGAAATTACTTCGTTTAACGAAAAGTTTGAAGAGTTTGAGAAACGCGATGCCAATCTGGTTGGTGCATCCATCGATTCGGAGTTTGTTCACCTGGCATGGAGAAACGATCATCCGGGGTTGAGGAGCCTGAAATTTCCGATGATTGCTGATACCTCCAAATCGCTTTCAGAAGAACTGGGAATTCTGGAGAAAACGAATAAAATTGCCTACCGGGCAACCTATATTATCGATCCGGACGGAATTATACAGCATGTTTCGGTGAACGGACTGGATGTGGGCCGCAATGTGAATGAAATTATACGGTTGCTCGATGCTTTTCAGACCGGCGAATTGACTCCTTGCAACTGGGAGCCTGGTCAGGCCACTTTAAATTAGGCAAAAAAGCTTACTGCAAAAATATTTGACAGGTTTAAGGACAGTTTTTGATTTATTTGCCTTGAATTGAGGAGCCGGAAGGCTCCTTTTTTTTGTTTGTTAATGTTACAATATTAGTCCCAATATGATGTAATTTGTCCCATCTTGACGCTGCAAATTTTTTGGCACAAAAATTAATCAATTCATATTCAATGTTTTAAGTTTTTGGCATTGTGGTTGGCTTAATTGGGCGACGCTAAAAAATTGAAGAATTACAAACGAAAAAAATTTATAAACAATTAAAAACACAAAAATCATGAAAAAGTTATCAAAAATTATCGCAAGTGTAGTATTGGTTTTCGGAATGTCAAACGTTGTTATCGCACAGGATAACAGCGACACCTACGAGGCGAGTCACGCTGTTGAGATTTCAATACCCACAATAGCATTGGTAGATGTTGAAGGTGCCGGAGGTGAAATTGAATCTATTAGTCTTGCGCCTACTTTTACGGGAATGGAAGCCGGTGAGGCCGCTGATTTTTCAACAGCAACAAACAGCAGTCTTTGGTTAAACTATACATCAATTGTTGCCGCAGACCAAACCAGGAATATTACAGCTCAGCTTAATTCGGATTTGCCTGCAGGTTTAAACCTAAGGCTGGAGGCAAGCAGCGCATCAAACACTGGTAATGGAACCAAAGGATCAACTGTCGGACAAGTTATACTTAGTTCAACTGCTGCTGAACTGATTACAGGTATTGGAAGTGCATACACCGGCAATGGTGAGAATAACGGTCATCAGTTGACATACTCTCTTGATGCAGATGAAGACAGCTATTCTACACTTGTTTCCAACAGTTATGATCTGATAGTAACTTTCACCATAACAGGAGAATAAGAATAATTCTATAGGCAAAATATACAAAGAGCAGGCAGAAACGCCTGCTTTTTTGCTTCCTGAAAATGCCCTTTGAACTCAGTATTTCTGAACCCTCAACTCAGCATTTTTAACCTGTTAAATGAGCGTTCTTTTGAAACCTGAAACAGCCTGCCAAAGTACTTTTGGATATGCAGTTACGCAGAAGCATATCCGTATTTTTTTTCCTGATTACGGCTCTTCCGTTGTGGATGAGCGGGCAGAATAACCAGGCAAGCCACAAGGTAAACATCGAAATACCCGAGGTGGCTCTTTTGGGTTTGGTTGCAGAGGAGTCAGGAAATGTAAAAATGGTTGCTGATGCGCCCGATGAAGCAGGTGCGCCGGTTTCCCTAACCGAAATTCAGCAGAATAACGGAATCTGGATCAACTATTCCTCCATAATCCGAAACCAGAACCACCGCAGAAAAGTGGTGGCAACTGTTCAGGGTGAAATGCCACCCGGAATGCGTCTGCTGGTGGAAGCGTCGGAAGCCAGGGGCAAAGGAAACGGAATGCTGGGGAAATCGCTGGGGAAAGTTTATCTTTCCGGAGAATCAACCGAGGTGATTTCTGATGTGGGGAGCTGTTATACCGGGAAAGGTGCCGGCAACGGCCATTACCTCGCATACCGGCTCGAAACCGATACCAAAAATGAAATGTTTGCCGGACATATGCAGAACCAGACAACCGTTCAGGTAATTTACACGTTAACCGATAACAATTAGCCACTTCCATCTATTGTTTTCTGTTCAAAGAAAAGTATTTTCGCAGCAATTATTTGATTGTTGTTTTCATTTTTAAAACCATACAGAATGTATCGTATTCTTTTACCCAAAAGACTGACACTATTGTTGCCTGCCCTGATATTTCCCTGGTTTGCATTTTCCAGTATTGTGATACTGAATGGACTGACACATGAAAATCAGGTCCTGGTTTTCCTATACCGGAGAGAGCAAACACGACCCGGCAGGAACAATGGAGCGATCAAACGCTTCGTGGATTTCGTTTAGCCCCGAACTGCTGGATTTGGGCCCAAACGAAACAACTGCCATTAATTTTGAAGTGACTGTGCCTGATCTGTCCCTTTCCGGGACATACTGGAGTGTGATTATGGTGGAGGGGATTGTTCCGCCCGACACAACCAGCAGTTCGGGCGGCGTAACTATCAATACCGCAATTCGTTATGCGGTGCAAATTGTTTCCAATATCGGTGAAACAGGAACCGGCGATATTCGGTTTCTGGGGATGGAAACGGGTAAACAGGAGGAGGTGAATCTGCTGCATGTGGCCCTTGAGAATACCGGAGAACGCATGCTCAGGCCCGAACTTGCCCTTGAACTTTTTGACGAAGAAGGAAATTCCGCAGGAATTGTCAAAGCGGAACGAAGGAAAACCTATCCCGGAACTTCGGTGCTGATTACGCTGAAACTGGAAGGCATAAAACCCGGAAATTACAACGGGGTTTTGGTGGCCGATTGCGACGATGATCATATTTTTGGCACCAATGTCTCGTTTGCAATAGAATAATGCCCATCAGGCTTTTTACCATAATTGCTTTTTTAAACCTGCCGGTCTTTGCGGTGTTCGGACAAACGGCTCAAACTGTTGAGCTTTCTTCCACCAGACAAGCCGTTGAGGTTTTGCCCGGGCAGTTTGTAAACCTGGCTTTTTTCGCAGAGAACAAAACAGAAGCAAATCAGACTTTTGATGCTGTTTTGAACGTACCTGAAGGCTGGAAACTCATTCTTTCTTCGCAAAAAACTGAACTTGCCCCCGGCGAAAAAAAGTTTCTGGTTTTTTCGGTACAAATCCCATCACTTCAGCCGGTTGGTGAATTTGAATCCAGGCTGCTGGCAATCAATCCGAATGACGGCGAAGTTCTTCATTCGCTGCAGATAAAAGTGAATGTTGGGGAGGTGGAAAAGATTGAAATGCATTTGGTGGAAAAACCAGGTTACATTAAAGCAGGAGAGGAGGCGCGATCGGAGTTTTTGTTGCAAAACCTGGGCAACACCACTAAAAAGGTTTTTCTGGAAAATCGCAACTGCATGATTGACGGACCATCTGAAATTGAAATCGAACCCGGACAAACCGTTCGTTTTTTTACTTTTAGTCCGTCTTCCGAAGAAATTACCGAAACTTCGAAAAACTATTTTTCTGTGAGGGCATTGGTTTCGGGCGAGGTGAAGGCAAATATTTTTGATTCATACCTGATTTTTCCGGTAAAGGAGAAAAAAAAGGATTTGTATTTTCGTTTTCCGGTGGAGTTTTCATCCACATACCTGGCTTCCAACCAGAGAGACCGCTACGAACAAGCGTGGCAGTTCGAGCTGTCGGGGAGTGGGTCGCTGGACCTGGAAGGCAAACACCGGCTCGAATTTCTGGCACGTGGTCCCAACAATTCAAATCTGAGTTTTCTGGGAATGTACGATCAGTATTTTATTTCGTATGCAGGAAAGAATCTTGAACTGTTT
>CAZCPH010000268.1:0-4907 GCA_964500105.1 uncultured Mariniphaga sp.
CACTATTGGCAATAGCACTGAGGTATTCTGTGGGATGATCAAATGTTTGATGATCGATTTCTAGCTCTACGGTTTCGCCGGCCAGCCAGCCGGAACCGGTAATAGTAACTGTATCTCCAGGCAAATAGTCTGCCTTGTCGGTAGTTACTGTTTGTCCGTTAATAAATCCGAAACAAAAGAGTAGCAAAAAAATAAGAACCAGCTTGCAACAAGCACAATTCTTTTTCGTCTGGGTAAAAATGTAATAGTTTTTCATAACAATGATTTAAGGAATAATTCACTTTTAATTTTTTTATCCTCAAATCATCCTCAAGGTAAGCTGCCTTCTCTTCCCTTTCCGATTGGTTAGTAAATTCATGCACTACGGGGTAGTTAATGCAGAATAGTCCGATATTATTTTATCATCAATTAAAACGTAATGAAAGATACGGAAGTCGATCCTGAAATTCTATCCGTAGAAATACGGATTTTTGAGATTTTTTATCGAAAAGTGAAAATAAATGTTCATTTAATGTATTCAAAGCACAGAAGACGCTCTCAGAAAGGAAAACGGCTATTTAAAGATAAAAATATCTGAATATTAAATTGTTGAAAGATTATTTCGGGTGGCGTATTTTATCAATTCAGCTTTCGATTTCAGATTTAGTTTAGCCAAAATATTGTTTTTATGCGATTCCACCGTACGGTGGCTGATATACAGTTTCTTTCCAATCTCCCGGTAGGTTAACCCGTCGCAGAAAAGTTTCAGAACTTCCAGTTCCCGGTCTGAAAGCAGATTGTCTTTAAATTTCGGTCTCGTCAATTTGGGGGCTGATTCAAGGCCATTGCTCCTGTTTTTGGCAATTGCTCCCGAAAAATACTCTTTCCCGTTGCAAATCAACTGAACGGCATTAATCAATTCTTCCATCTTGTCGGTGGCAAAAACAATACCTTTGGCGCCCGAATTCAGGTAATCATGGAAACACTCGGAGCAGTCCTGAGCTGCAATTAAAAGAAACGGGATTTGGGGAAATGTTTTCCTGACATTTTTTATTTCTTCAATTCCGGCATTTCTGGAATGTAAAACGTCGATTAAAATGATATCGGGAATGGTACCGTTTAGGTTGTTTTTCAGTTCACGGGCATCTCCGCCCAAACCAACAAAAACATTTTCGTTGGCAGATTCCAGAATCGTTTTGATGCCGGAGCTGAATAAAGAGTAACTCTCAATCATTCCTATTTTACAGACCATAAATCAGGTTTTGATGTTTTAAAAACCGGGAAAAACAGTTCATTTTATTTCCCTGTCATTCCTTCATTCAACATCAATCATCTCCGCAAAACCACCTCGGATTTTGTATTTGTTAAAAGGTGTGTAACTCAATACAATAATACGAAAATCTGAGGGATAAACAACACATGAGGTTTTTCATTTTGGGACAAAATTCCTGATATATGATCTGGAGGGTAGGAAATTACAGTTGACATAACACATTTCACAAAAAATTTCCAAAAACCAAGTCCTTCAAATCCAATTGGTCTGAAAATGTTTGTGGTTTTCTTTGTGGTTTCTTCGTGTCTTCGCGCCTTTGTGGCAAAAAGAAAGAAGTTGCCAGCAAGACACTAAAACTCTAAGTTTCACGAAGGTTTTGTTTTTTATTTTTTGTTTCCTTCCGAAAGCAACCGATCGAAATATTCAACGGTTTTCAACAGTCCTTCGCGCAGCGGCACCACAGGTTCCCAGCCGTCCAATTTTTCGCGGGCCTGCGAAATGTCGGGTTTTCGTTTTACCGGATCGTCAGCAGGCAGAGGCAGGTAAACAATTTTCGACCTGGAACCGGTAATTTCCAGAATTTCGCGGGCCAGCTCCAGCATGGTAAATTCTCCCGGATTGCCAATGTTTATGGGCCCGGTAACCGAATCGTCCGTAGCCATCATGCGCACCATTCCCTCAACCAGATCGCTCACATACTGAAAACTGCGGGTTTGGTTTCCATTGCCAAAAATGGTGATATCCTTGTTTTGCAGGGCCTGCACAATAAAGTTGGAAACCACCCGGCCATCGTCGGGTTCCATTTTGGGGCCGTAGGTATTGAAAATACGCACAATTTTAATGCGTACCTTGTTTTGTTGATGGTAATTCACAAACAGCGATTCGGCACACCGTTTTCCTTCGTCATAACATGAGCGCACCCCAATGGGATTCACATGCCCCCAGTAATTTTCGGGCTGCGGATGCACTTCCGGGTCGCCATACACCTCGCTGGTGGAAGCCTGCAAGATTTTCGCCCGGGTGCGCTTGGCCAGTCCCAGCATATTGATAGCACCCATTACCGACGTTTTGATGGTTTTTATGGCGTTGTACTGGTAGTGAACCGGCGATGCCGGACAGGCCAGGTTATAAATCTCGTCCACCTCAATATAAAACGGCATGGTTACATCGTGCCGCACCATTTCAAACCAGGGACTGTCCATCAGGTGAACAATTTTCTGTTTTTTCCCGGTGAAAAAATTATCAAGACATATCACCTCATTGCCCTGATTTAAAAGATGTTCGCAAAGATGCGAGCCCACAAATCCGGCGCCGCCGGTTACCAGAATCCGTTTCATTGATTAGTGTTTTATTGATTTTCGCCCGATTGGGTAGTAAGAATACGAAAGTTCTTTCAGCTCCGCCGGATCATAAATATTCCGGCCGTCAAAAATAAGTTTGTTTTTCAACAGTTTTCCCAGCACTTTAAAATTGGGAATCCTGAATTCCGGCCATTCGGTAACCAGCAAAAGAGCGTGGGCATCAATGCAGGCTTCATATTCGTCTTTAGCCAGAGTAATTCTGTCGCCCAAAATGCGTTTTGCTTCTCCCATGGCCACCGGATCGTAAGCCACAACTTCAGCGCCGGCATCGAGCAGTTTTTCAATAATGACAAGTGAAGGTGCTTCGCGCATATCGTCGGTTTTTGGTTTGAATGCCAGTCCCCACAGCGTAAATTTCTTCCCTTTTAATTCGCCGTTAAAATACCGGTAAACTTTGTTGAACAAAATTGATTTCTGCCGGTGGTTCACTTTTTCCACGGCTTTCAATATTTCGAGCGAATAGCCGTGCTCGTCGGCCGTTTTAATCAGCGCCTGAACATCTTTGGGGAAACAGGAGCCACCATAACCGGTTCCCGGGTAGAGAAATTTATTGCCAATACGCGGGTCGGAACCAATTCCCTTGCGCACGGCATCGATATCTGCGCCCAAAATTTCGCACAGGTTGGCCATGTCATTTATAAAGCTGATGCGCGTGGCCAGCATCGAGTTTGCTGCATATTTGGTCATTTCCGACGAAGTAATATCCATAAACAATATGGGATGTCCGTTCAGCAGAAAAGGTTTATACAACTTTTTCATTACGTTTTGTGCTTTTTCCGATTCGGTTCCGATTACAATCCGGTCGGGCCGCAGAAAATCCTGAACAGCACTTCCCTCTTTCAAAAATTCGGGATTGGAAGCCACATCAAACGGAATATCCACTCCCCTCTTTTTCAATTCAGTCTGAATCGCATTTTTCACTTTTACTGAAGTGCCAACCGGTACTGTGCTTTTGGTCACCACAACCATATAGTGGTCCATATTTTGACCGATTTCCGCGGCAACACTCAGCACGTATTTCAAATCGGCACTGCCATCTTCGTCGGGCGGAGTTCCCACTGCAATAAACACAGCATCAGCATCTTCAATGCTTTTCGCCAAATCTGTAGTGAACTGCAACCGCCCTTTTTCAACATTTCGTTTAAAAATATCTTCAAGTCCGGGTTCGTAAATGGGTATTTCACCGTTGTTCAGACTTTCTATTTTATTCCGGTCAACATCCACACAAACCACATCAATTCCAGTTTCGGCAAAACAAGTTCCCGAAACCAGCCCAACATATCCTGTACCTATTACTGAAATTTTCATTATCTTTTGATTTTTTCTTTTTCTGAACGGATTAAACAAATTCAAAAATATCATTTTTTACCGGTCTCTTCGTTTCTGCAAATAAAAATCTGCGATGTTCCATTTAAAAAACTGTTTTTTATCGGTACATCTAAAATTTTATTTATTTTCAACACATAAAAACAACACCTTTAAAATCGGGAAAAATCAAAGGAATAAATATGGGTAGTAAAATTGAAGGAACGCATACACAACAGGCACCAGAACAAAAAAAATCAGCAACACACGAAAAAGAGACGGAATCGTTAAAAGCAGAGTTGGAACAAACAAAAAAAGAACTTCAGAAGGCAATTGCCGATGCTGAAAATGCACTGCGTTACAAATCTGAATTTCTGGCAAATGTTTCCCACGAAATTCGCACACCACTGAATGCAATTCTGGGATTCAGCCAGTGGCTGTTCGAAAATACGCCGGACACACAACACCGGGAGTATTTAACCACAATACTGCAGAGCGCAAGAAATCTGTTAAACCTGCTGAACGACATTCTCGACCTGTCGAAAATTGAATCCGGGAAAATCAAAATTGACATTCATCCGATGAATTACCAGGAAGTGATTCACGATATAAAACTGGTATTTCAGCAAAAAGTGGAAGAAAAAGGCCTTACGCTGAAAATTACAACCGACTCAACGGTTCCGGATTTCATACTTATGGACGAGCTGCGGTTTTATCAGATTATTTTCAACCTTGTAAGCAATGCCATAAAATTTACAAATGCCGGGCAAATTCACATTCTGGCCTATGCAGAAAAAACCGGTGATGACGACGAGATCAATTTGTGCGTAACGATTGAAGACACAGGAATAGGGATTGAAGACAGCCAGCAGAAAAACATTTTCACAAACCTGAAACAACAAAACCAAAGCAGCACAAATGAACCTGCAGGCACCGGACTGGGATTGGCTATTGTTAACGGATTGCTGAAAAAACTTAACGGAACCATT
>CAZCPH010000269.1:0-4889 GCA_964500105.1 uncultured Mariniphaga sp.
CCGGTTTATCCAGCGCACAAAATACCGGTGCAGTAACAAGCCTGCCACCACAGGTACAATTATTTGCGTAATAAGTTGAACCAATACGTGTGAAAAGTCGAACCCTTCCTGAGCGCCGGTCAGAAATAGTCCCATCCAAAACGGGGTCATCACAATGCCAATAATTCCTGAAATGCTGGCGTTAAAAATAGCACCGGGAATATTTCCTCCGGCAATGGAAACCATGACCACCGAGGAAGAGACAGTGGAGGGTAAAGCCGCCAGAAAAAACATCCCCAGCCAGAACATTTCCAGACTGGTTCCTTCCAGCAACGGGTAAAAAGGCAAAATAAGCAGTGGAAAAAGCAGAAAAGTAGTGAGTTGAATGGCGACATGCATTTTCCAGTTATTCATGCCCGCTTTTAGTCTGGCCGGGTCGAGTTTTAGTCCATAAAAAAAGAAAATCAGCACCACGCCAATGTCAATAACCAAACCCAGGTGAATTGGCTTCAAATCCATGCCAATACCGGGTTTCAGCCAGGCCACCAGAATCATCAAAAATAATCCGGAGATGAACCAATCGGGAAGGTATTTCTTCATACTAAACGAGCATTTGCACCACTTTTTTCAGGGCTTGCATAAACCGGTCGATTTCCTCTTTGGTATTGTATATTCCAAACGATGCGCGCACTGTTCCAGGAATGTTGTAGAATTTCATCAGCGGGTCGGCACAGTGGTGTCCGGTACGTACGGCAACGCCGGTTTTGTCGAGCATGGTGCCCAAATCGAACGGGTGAATTCCGGCAATGTTAAAAGAAATAACACCCGATTTTTTTGGCGCTTCTCCGTAAATGCGCAGTCCTTCTATTTCTTTTAGTTGGGAAGTGGCGTAGCCAAGCAGTTCCTGTTCCCATGCCGAAATGTTTTCCAACCCGGTTTCCTGCAACAAGTCGATGGCCGCGCCAAAGGCAATAATGCCGGTAATGTTGGGCGTTCCCGCCTCAAATTTGAACGGGATTTCGCTGAATGTGGTTTTTTCGAATGAAACTTCGGAAATCATCTCTCCGCCGCCTTGGTACGGAGGCATTTGTTCCAGCCATTTGCGCTTTCCGTACAATACGCCTGCGCCGTTTGGACCGTACATTTTGTGGGCCGAAAAGGCATAAAAGTCGGCATCCAGTGCCTGCACATCTACCGGAATATGTTGCACCGCCTGTGCTCCGTCCACAAATACCGGAATATTGCGTTTATGTGCAATTTCAATAATCTGTGAAACCGGATTCACCGTTCCCAGCACGTTGGAAACATGAGTTACGGCAATGAGTTTGGTTTTCGAAGAAATGAGTTCCGGCAACAGGCCGGTTTGCAATTCGCCTGAATCTGAAACGGGCAATTTGACAATTTTTGCTCCTTTGCGTAAGGCATTTATCTGCCACGGCACAATGTTGGAATGGTGTTCCATTTCTGAAACAATGATTTCACTTCCCGGTTTCAGGAATTGTTCTCCAAACGATGCTGCCACCAGATTGGCACTTTCGGTTGTTCCCTTGGTAAAAATAATTTCTTCGCGGCTTTCGGCGTTTATGAATTGTTGCACCTTATCACGCACTGCTTCAAATTCCACCGTAGCTTTGTCGGCCATGTAGTGTGCCGCCCGGTGAATGTTTCCGTAGTAATCGTTTTGCAACCGCTCTTGTGCCATCAAAACCTGAACCGGCTTCTGGGTAGAGGCTGCATTGTCGAAATAAATAAGCGGTTTGCCGTAAACTTCCTGTTTCAGCACCGGAAAATAGCTGCGTATTTTGTGAACATCGTAATTCATGACTTAACTAACATTCACAATTATAGGCACATTCGTGGCAGCGGGCCACTTCGCCTTTCAGCCGTTTGTCCACCAGTTCGTCGATGCGGTCGCGTAAAGGTTCCACTGAAATGCGTTGCACAACTTCATGTGCAAAGGCGTTCATCATCATCAAACGGGCTTTGCTTTCCTCAATTCCCCGGGCACGCAGGTAAAACAGCGCTTCCTCATCGATTTGGCCTACCGTGGCACCGTGACTGCATTTTACATCATCGGCATCGATAATGAGCTGCGGCTTGGTTTGCATGGTGGCTTTGTCGGTGAGCAACAGGTTGTTGTTCCGCTGGAAAGCATTGGTTTTTTGTGCATCGCGCACCACATGAATCCTTCCGGCAAAAGCACCGGTTGAGTCGTCGTCCAACACATTCTTGTACACCTGATTGCTCAGGCAGTGCGGTTTTGCATGAATCACCTGGGTGAAGTTATCCACATGCTGTTTTTTATCGATGAATGACATGCCGTAGAGATTGGCTTCAGCATTTTCTCCATCAAGAATAAATTTCAGGTTGTTGCGAATCAATCCGCCGTGCAGCGACGAATAGAGCGTGGTTGCTCTGGAATCCCTTTCCTGATGAATAAACACCGAATTCAGGCTGGTGGTGCTGTTGTGCTGGTTTTGCAACGTGTAATACTCGAAGTTGGCATTGGCGCCCACAAAAATTTCGGTCACCGAATTGTTCAGGTATTTATTCAGGTTCAGGGTATGGTCGCACGAAATGATTTTTACATCGGCGCCTTCCTCCACATAAATGAAATTCCGTTGTGTAACAAACGCATCCTGGTTAGCCTGCAAAAAGTTGATTAACTGGATGGGCTTTTCAATCACGGTATTTTTCGGAACGTACAGGAAATAACCGTCTTTGGCAAATGCTGTGTTCAGCGCCACCAACGGATCGTCGCCTGTATTGGCCAATGAGGCGTATTTAGCCAGAAGTTCTGGTTTTTCATACGCCATTTTTTCCAGACTTTCCAGAATTACTCCCTTTGGCAGTTGGCCTACCTGCTGGTTGTTTTCGTAATACCAACCGTTAAAAATGAAGGCCAGGTGGGTGTCCAGTTGCGGCACATCGCACCGGAAAACGGCATTCAAATCCACCTTTGCCGGTTCGCGCCGGTGAATAAACCGGTATTCCGGAAAAAATTGCGGCTGCAGGTTGGTGTATTTGTAATTTTCGTTTTTCCGCGTGGGAATTCCCTGCATTACAAAGTCTTGAAAAGCCTTGTTGCGCGGCGCATTCAGCACATCGGCCGAATCTTCGCGCAGACTTTCCTTTACCTCGTTGTAGTGCGCGGTGTATTTTAGTGATAAATCTGCTTTTTCTACCAGTACACTCATGTTATTTTCCGTTTTCTTGTTTAATCCAGTCGTACCCTTTTTCTTCCAGCTGCAGTGCCAGTTCTTTACCGGCCGATTTCACAATTTTCCCCTGGTACAACACGTGTACATAATCGGGAACAATGTATTCGAGCAGGCGCTGGTAGTGGGTAACAACAATGGTTGCATTTTCGGGTGTGCGCAAGGCATTTACCCCGTGAGCAACTGTTTTCAGGGCATCAATGTCGAGGCCCGAGTCGGTTTCGTCCAGAATGGCCAGTTTGGGTTCAAGCAGTGCCATCTGAAAAATTTCGTTTTTCTTTTTTTCACCTCCGGAAAACCCTTCGTTCACCGAACGGTTGGTGAGCTGGGCGTGCATATCCACCATCTCCATTTTCTCGCGCATGAATTTCAGAAACTCTCCGGCTGTTAGTTCTTTTTCATCGCGGTGTTTGCGGTGTTCGTTCACTGCGGTTTTCAGGAAATTTACCATCGGAACTCCGGGAATTTCCACCGGATACTGAAAGCTCAGAAAAAGTCCGGCTTTCGCCCGGTCTTCAGGAGACATTTCCAGCAAATCTTCACCCATGTAGGTCACTTCGCCATGTGTTACTTCAAATTCTTCCTTGCCGGCAATCACATTGGCCAGCGTACTTTTACCGGAACCGTTGGGTCCCATAATGGCGTGAATTTCGCCCGGTTTCACTTCAAGGTTAATTCCTTTCAGGATTTCGTTTCCTTCTACGGAAACATATAAGTCTTTAATTGTTAGCATAATATAGACCAGCCCCCTCCGACTCCCCCCATGGGGGAGTGAAAAAGAGCACTTTTTTAATTGTTATACTTAATTTTATTCATTTTCTTTTTTTCTCCTCCCCTTCGGGGAGGTTGGGAGGGGCTTCTCTTTACCCAACACTTCCTTCGAGACTGATTTGCAACAGCTTCTGTGCTTCCACGGCAAACTCCATGGGCAGCTTGTTCAGCACTTCTTTGGCGTAACCGTTTACAATCATTCCGATTGCTTTTTCGGTGTCGATTCCGCGCTGGTTGCAGTAGAAAATCTGGTCTTCCCCAATTTTGGAAGTTGTGGCTTCGTGTTCCACAATCGACGATTTGTTACCTACTTCAATGTAGGGGAATGTGTGTGCACCGCACGTGTCGTTCAGCAGTAGCGAGTCGCATTGCGAGAAGTTGCGCGAGTTGGTTGCGCCGGGCAGTACTTTCACCAGTCCGCGATAAGAGTTGTTGCTTTTCCCGGCGGAAATTCCCTTGGAAACGATAGTGCTTTTGGTGTTTTTGCCGATGTGAATCATTTTTGAGCCGGTGTCGGCCTGCTGGTGGTTGTTGGTCACGGCCACCGAGTTGAATTCACCCACAGAGTTGTCACCCATCAGAATGCAGCTGGGGTATTTCCAGGTAATGGCCGAACCGGTTTCCACCTGCGTCCAGCTGATTTTGGATGAAACCCCGCGGCAAACCCCGCGTTTGGTTACGAAATTGTAAATACCACCTTTCCCGTTTTTGTCGCCGGGATACCAGTTCTGCACTGTTGAGTATTTCACTTCAGCCCGGTCGAGTGCAATGATTTCCACCACGGCAGCGTGAAGCTGGTTTTCGTCGCGCATGGGAGCAGTACAGCCTTCCAGGTAACTGACGTAGCTGTCGTTGTCGGCAACAATTAGTGTGCGTTCAAACTGGCCGGTGTTGGCCGCGTTAATCCTGAAATAGGTGGAC
>CAZCPH010000270.1:0-4878 GCA_964500105.1 uncultured Mariniphaga sp.
CAATTACATTAAAGAACGTTTTTCAGACAACTGGATAAAACGAAACGAAAATCCGAAACTGATAACCGAAGTGATGGGAAAACTGAATCCCAATGCATTAACTATCGGTTTTGCCCGCAGGTTTGCAACCTACAAAAGAGGATACCTGCTATTCAGAAACCTGGAAAGATTGTCTAAAATTGTCAACAATCCTCAGCGCCCGGTTCAGTTCATTTTTGCAGGAAAAGCACACCCGGCCGACAAAGCAGGTCAGGACCTGATCAAATATATTGTTGAAATTTCGAAACGACCCGAATTCAGGGGAAAAATTCTGTTTGTGCAAAATTACGACATCAACCTGGCGAAAATGTTGCTTCAGGGAGTAGACGTGTGGCTGAACACGCCGACCCGTCCGCTGGAGGCTTCTGGCACCAGCGGCATGAAAGGTGTGATGAACGGAACACTGCACTTTTCAGTACTCGACGGGTGGTGGGTTGAAGGCTACCGTAAAGATGCTGGCTGGGCATTACCGGCCGAAAGAACCTACGATGTACAGGATTTTCAGGATGAACTGGATGCCGAAACCATATACAATATTCTTGAAGAAGAAGTTATCCATACTTTCTACGATAGAAACAAAGACGGAATTTCGGTTGAGTGGGTTGATATCATTAAAAATACCATTGCACAGGTTGCGCCACAGTTCACAACCGGAAGAATGATGCAGGATTACCACAACCGTTACTACCTGCCTCAGCTGGAACGTACAAAAAATGTTCAGAACGAAAACTTTAAATGGGCAAAAGAACTGGCCGACTGGAAACTTAGGGTAACGTCTGTTTGGGATCAGATTGAGGTGATTAAAACAGAAGTGGAAGAAGGCCTGAACAACATGATGACCGTTGGAAAAGAATACCGGATTAAAGTTGAAGTCGATCTTAAGGGACTTACCAGCGACGATCTGGGGCTGGAACTCATTGTAACCGAAAACGGGGTTGAAGATTCTCCGCGCATTGTCGAATGCCTGAACTTTGATGTTGAAAGTTGTGAAAATTCAACATGCAGGTTTACACTCACCTACAGCCCCGTTCATCCCGGCTCTTTCAACTACGGATTCAGACTTTATCCGAAAAACAGCGGACTCCCTCACAGACAAGATTTCAGATATGTGAAATGGCTGTAAAACAGAGATAATATGAAAAAAAACGTTCCGGGTAAAAAAATTAAAGAATACCGCGAATTCAGGCAAATATCCAGAGAAGACCTTGCTCTGAAAGCAAATCTGGATACCGAACAACTGCAGAAAATTGAAGAAAAAGGTGTGATGCCATCTCTGGGGCATCTCATCAAAATTTCGCGGGCACTTGGTGTGCGAATCGGCACTTTTCTCGATGACCAGGATCAGGTTGGACCGGCCATTGTGAGGGCAGGCGAAGAAAAGTCGAGCTTAAGTTTTTCAACCAAAGACGAATCAACACGCGAACATCTCAACTTCTTCTCGCTGGCACAGGACAAAGCCGGAAGACACATGGAACCGTTCATTGTTGAAATTGAACCGTCAAAAGAATCCGACTACAAACTGTCATCGCACGAAGGCGAAGAATTCATTTATGTTCTGGAAGGAAGCATTGAAGTAAATTACGGCAAGGAACTTTTTCAGATAAACAAGGGAGATACCATTTATCTCGATTCCGTTGTTGCACACAACGTTCATGCGGCAAATAACAAGCCGGCAAAAATACTTGCGGTGGTTTACACACCATTTTAGTTGATATAACCAGAAAATCTTTTGAACTTACAACTTCATGCAACTACTCGATTATACGCTTGGCGAAATTCTTGAAAAATGGGCATTTGAAACTCCGGATAAGGAATTCATGGTTTATCCCGACCGGGACCTGCGGTTTACCTATTCACAGTTTAACCAAAGGGTTGACAACCTGGCAAAAGGACTGTTGTATATTGGTGTAAAACCCGGCGATAAAGTTGGAATCTGGGCAAAAAATGTTCCCGACTGGACAACCTTCATGTTTGCTACCGCTAAAATCGGAGCAATTCTGGTCACCATAAACACAAGCTACAAACTTTCAGAACTTGAGTACCTGCTGAAAAATGCCGATATAAATACCCTCTGCCTGGCCGACGGGTACCGCGACAGTGACTTTGTGAAAATGGTTTTCGAACTGGTTCCCGAACTAAAAGAACAGGCCCGGGGAGAACTGAAAAGTGAAAAGTTTCCTGAACTCACGAATGTGATTTTCATTGGCCAGGAGAAACACCGCGGGATGTTTAACACCGCAGAACTGATTTTGCTGGGAAACCACGTTGACGATATTGAACTTGAAAGTATAAAAGAAACCATACATTGCCACGATGTGGTTAACATGCAGTACACTTCAGGAACAACCGGATTTCCCAAAGGAGTGATGCTCACGCACCACAACATTCTCAACAACGGATTTGCAACCGGTCAGTGCATGAAATACACGTCAGACGAGCGATTGCTGGTTTGCGTACCCATGTTTCATTGTTTTGGCTGTGTACTTTCGCTTTGCGCTGTTTTAACCCACGGCGCCACCATGGTTTTTAACGAAGAATTCGATCCGCTGATGGTTCTTGCTTCGGTTCAGAAAGAAAAATGCACAGCACTTAATGGTGTTCCAACAATGTTTATTGCCGAACTGAACCATCCCATGTTCGATATGTTCGACCTGAGCTCGTTGCGTACCGGAATTATGGCAGGCTCTCTTTGCCCCATTGAAACCATGAACCAGGTGATGACCAAAATGCACATGAAGGATGTGATTATAGTTTACGGGTTAACCGAAACGTCGCCCGGAATGACTGCCACACGCACCCACAACTCACCTGAAGTGCGTTCAACTACTGTTGGTTTTGAATTCCCAAACGTTGAAGTGAAAATTGTAAATCCCGAAACCGGCGAAGAGTGTCAGCCCGGTGTTCAGGGAGAAATTTGCTGCCGGGGCTATAACGTCATGAAGGGCTATTATAAAAATCCGGAAGCTACACAAAAAGTCATCGACGAAGACGGCTGGCTTCACTCAGGCGACCTTGCGGTAAAAACCAAAGATGGGTTTTACAAAATTACCGGCCGCATAAAAGATATGATCATACGTGGCGGAGAAAACATTTATCCGCGCGAGATTGAAAACTTCCTTTACCAGATTCCGCAAATTGAAACAGTTGAAGTGGCCGGCGTTCCAAGTCCGAAATATGGCGAACAGGTTGGCGCATTTATCCGGGTAAAAAAAGGGCAAAGCATCACCGAAGAAGAGATCAGGGATTTTTGCCGCGGACAAATTGCCCGTTTCAAAATTCCGAAATATATCTTTTTTGTTGATGAATTTCCGATGACTGCCAGCGGAAAAATTCAGAAATACAAACTGAGTGAACTAAGCGTTGAAATGTGTAAAGCGAAAGGAATAGAAATTATCTAAACAAAAAAATCGATGGTTAAATACAAACGCATATTGCTGAAGTTAAGCGGAGAATCGCTAATGGGTGAACAAAATTACGGCATTGATGAAAATCGCCTGAACGAATATGCCGGACAAATTGCCGAAATATCAAAACTGGGTGTTCAAATCGGAATTGTAATCGGTGGAGGTAATATTTTCAGAGGCCTGACGGGCGCAGGAAAAGGTTTCGACCGGGTAAAAGGCGACCAAATGGGTATGCTTGCCACGGCAATCAATAGCCTGGCCTTAAGTTCGGCATTAAAAAGCGAAGGAATTATTGCACATGTTTTTACGGCCATCAGAATGGAGCCGGTTGGTGAATATTACGCCAAAGAAAAAGCGATTGAAGCGCTGGAGAAAGGCGAAGTTGCCATTATTGCAGGCGGCACAGGCAATCCTTATTTTACCACCGACACCGCAAGTGCGCTGCGAGCCATTGAAATTGAAGCTGAAATCATGTTAAAAGGGACCCGGGTTGACGGAATTTATACCGCAGACCCCGAAAAAAATCCCGCCGCAGAAAAATTTGAAAAAATCAGTTTCAATGAAATTTACAACCGGAACCTTCGCATAATGGACCTTACCGCAACCACCCTCTGCAAAGAAAACAACCTTCCGATTCTGGTTTTCAATATGGACAAAACGGGAAATCTGAAAAAAGTTGTTACCGGAGAAAACATTGGGACCATTGTGTATTGAAGACAATTTTGAGACACAACGAAACAATTTAAAACAAATTATTTTCGTGTAAATATATTTTTTCTATATTTGCTATCAATCCAAGGTTGGAATTACAATGCTTGACCAATGCAAGAAGAAGTAGATTTTATTTTAGAACATTGCAACGAAAAAATGAGGGATGCAATTAAGCATCTCGAGAAAGAGCTGATTCACATCAGGGCGGGGAAAGCATCACCTGCAATGCTCGATGGCTTGCAGGTTGAATATTACGGCTCGCTAACACCGCTGAACCAGGTTTCAAACGTTAGTACACCCGATGCCCGCACAATTGCCATTCAACCCTGGGAAAAAAATTTGATTCCTGTAATAGAAAAAGCTATATTAGCAGCGAATTTGGGTTTCAATCCTGAAAATAACGGCGAAATTATTCGTATAAATATTCCGGCGTTAACCGAAGAAAGAAGGAAACAGCTGGTAAAACAGGCTGGACAGGAAGGTGAAATTGCAAAAGTAAGTATCCGCACAGCAAGAAAAGATGCAAACGAAAGTTTGAAAAAATTACTGAAAGAAGGTTTGTCGGAAGACGTTGAAAAAGATGCGGAAGCAGAAGTTCAAAAACTTACTGATGATTTTGGGAAAAAAGTAGATGCTTTAGTGGAAGCTAAAGAGAAAGATATTATGACGATTTAATTGTTTCTAGTTTTCTGTTTTCTGAACATTGTTTAATTGTTTTCATGGC
>CAZCPH010000271.1:0-4875 GCA_964500105.1 uncultured Mariniphaga sp.
GCTCCAAAAGGTGTGATTTTACCTGCATTTCACGTTTAATTAAATCGTAAACAGCCTGGTAATTCAATGCATCATCCAGCTTATCGGAAGCTGCGGCAGCCTCACAACCGGTTTCAATGCTAACATCTACCAAAAATTCGTTACCCACCACCCGTTCGGCCTCAAAATGGCCATGATAGGCATAAAATCGCATTCCTTCTATTTCTACAATTCCCATCTGCTTTTTCCGGCGAAATTAAAAATAAGTGACGAAAGCAAAGAAATTGCCGGCACCTTAATCGTACTGAGCAACCTTTTTTTAATTTTGCAGCCATTGAAAACCAGCGGATAAAATATTAAATACCATGACAGACAACACCGAAAACAAAGAACCGGCAAAAAAATCGAATTTCATTCATCTGCAAATTGAAAAAGACCTGGCAGAAGGCAAAAACAACGGACGTGTGCACACTCGTTTTCCCCCTGAACCCAATGGATACCTGCACATTGGACACGCCAAGTCGATTTGCCTGAACTTTGGAATTGCCGAAAAATTTGGCGGCAAATGCAACCTGCGGTTCGACGACACCAATCCCACCAAAGAAGAAATGGAGTATGTTGAATCCATTGAAAAAGATGTCCGCTGGCTGGGATTTGACTGGGAAGACCGGTTGTATTTTGCCTCCGACTATTTTCAACAACTTCATGATTTTGCGGTAAAGCTGATTAAAGAAGGCAAAGCGTATGTGGATGATCAGGATGCTGAAACCATCAGTCAGCAAAAAGGCACTCCAACACGTCCGGGACAGGAAAGCCCATACAGAAACCGTACTCCCGAAGAAAATCTCGGTTTGTTCCGGCGGATGACAGCCGGCGAATTCGATGAAGGATCGCGGGTATTGCGGGCAAAAATCGATATGGCATCGCCCAACATGCATATGCGCGACCCCATAATCTATCGCATTTTGAAAGCGCATCACCACCGTACCGGCGACAAATGGTGCGTGTATCCCATGTACGATTTTGCCCATGGTCAAAGCGACTACTGGGAAGGAATTACCCACTCCATCTGTACTTTGGAATTTGAAGTACACCGCCCGCTTTACGACTGGTTTATTGACCAGCTGATGGACTCAGATTACCGTCCGCGCCAGATTGAGTTTGCCCGGCTGAACCTCACCTACACCATTATGAGCAAACGACGGATGCTTGAACTGGTAAGAGAAGGCCATGTAAATGGCTGGGACGATCCGCGTATGCCCACCATTACAGGACTGCGCCGCCGCGGGTACACACCGGAATCTATCCGTAATTTTTCTGACCGCATTGGCGTAACCAAGGTTGACGGAATGATTGATGTTTCGTTGCTGGAATACAGCGTGCGCGAACATCTGAACAAAATTGCACAGCGGGTTATGGGGGTACTCAATCCACTGAAAGTTGTCATCACCAATTACCCTGAAAATCAGGAAGAAGAGCTGGATGCCATCAACAATCCTGAAGACGAAAGCATGGGAACACGGAAAGTTCCTTTCTCCCGCGAGATTTATATCGAACGCGACGACTTTATGGAAGACCCGCCGCGAAAATTTTTCAGGTTGGCACCAGGCCGCGAAGTGAGGCTGCGCTATGCCTATTTTGTAACCTGTACCGAGGTAATTAAAAACGAAAACGGCGAAATTACCGAACTGCACTGCACCTACGATCCGGCATCGAAAGGCGGCAACTCGCCCGACGGCCGCAAAGTGAAAGCCACACTGCACTGGGTGTCGGCAAAACATGCGGTAAAATCGGAAGTTCGTTTGTACGACAGGCTGTTTAACGACGAAGATCCTGCCGGACACAAAGACATTGATTTCAAGGACTTTCTGAATCCGGATTCACTGAAAGTATTGCCCGAATGCTACGTTGAACCTTTTGTAAAAGAGGCCAAACCACTCGATCATTTTCAGTTCGAACGGTTGGGATATTTTAACCTCGATTACGATTCAACACCGGAAAAACCGATATTTAACCGGACTGTGCCATTGCGCGACAGCTGGACCAAAGCACAAAACAGCTAGAAAATCAACCAAATAATAAATAGAGGACTCTTTCACCAGGAAAGCAGTCCTTTTTTTGTATAAAAACCCGTTTACCGATTCATAACCTGTGTTAACCGAATGTTAAAACCGCCAACACAGGTTAATTTTTATATTTGTTTTACGAAAACAAAGCAAAAAAATGGAAAAGGAAAAACAAAACGACAATTCCCGCCAGACTCTGGCCATTATTCTGATTGCTTTTGGTGTTCTGCTGTTGGCTCACAAGGCAGGCCCTTTCTTTAATCTGATAGGTATTCAACTCAAAACACTATTTTTCCCTTTCAGGCAAATTTTTGAAGGATTGAGTGGTTTGTTGTTTTCCTGGCAGGTTGTTTTAATTCTTGTCGGCCTGCTTTTACTTGCTGGCAAAAGACCGGCAGGATTGGTTTTAATTGTTTTGGGTGGTTTGTTCCTTGTACCCAAAATCTTCATTTTCTTCCCTTTTTCCATCTCTTTCTCGATGATATTCCCCGTAATTTTAATCGGTGCAGGGGTGGCACTTATAGCAAAACTGGTTTGAAAGCAACTAAATTTTAGAAAATCGAAAAATGGACAAAAAAGAAATATCGAACAGAAGAGTTTTATTCGGATTATTCCTGATTGTTATCGGGGTTTTTTGGATACTGGTTAAACTAAATATTATCCCCAATGTTTGGACAGATATTTTAATATCATGGCAAATGCTGCTCATTGGTATCGGCATCTTTTCCTTTATTGCAGGAAACCGGACTTCCGGCACCATTCTTATGATTATTGGAGGATTTTTTCTGATTGATGAACTGGTAATTATTCCCTACGAACTGCGGCAGATTGGCTGGCCGGTTTTGATCATTGGCATCGGTGTTGCGTTGTTACTAACACACCGCAACCGCAGTCAGATGCCAACTCTGGAACCTTCGTCTCAGGGAATGGATTATTTCGATGATTTTGTCATTTTCGGAGGACGGGAAATTTTCATCAATTCGAAAAATTTCCTGGGCGGAAAAATCACTTCAATATTTGGTGGTGCCGAATACGATTTGCGCCAGACCAATCTTTCGGAAAACGGGGCAATTGTTGATTGTGTTGCCATTTTTGGAGGAAGTGGGTTTAAAGTTCCGCCAGACTGGACTGTTAAAAATGAAGTAACCACCATTTTTGGCGCATTTACCGACAAACGAAGTGCTTCGGTGCACGACATCAGCAGTGACCCATCAAAAACACTGGTAATAAAAGGATTCAGCGCATTTGGCGGAGTGGAAGTAAAATACAGCTGAAATGGATTTTAAACATCCTTTCATATCAAATCCAAAACTGGGATTCTATTATGTGGTGGTATGGATTACCATATTAACCGGAAGTGTCCTGCTCAAATGGTTAGCCTATGGTTTTGACCCGGCTTTGGCTGTTGCCGAAGCTTTTGCATTACCGTTTACATTTTCCGTTATCGGCGCTTCTATCTGGTATGTCATAAGATACAGTACCCTCGAAAATTACTCACCCGGAAGAATTATTCTGTCACACCTCATTGCGGCCACCATCATTGTGTTCATCTGGCTTTACCTGGGTGTTGTCATCATAAAACTTATTCATCCGTATGCCGAACAATGGATCGACAACAATTTGGCAGTCAATATTTTTGGCGGATACATGCTTTACCTCACCTATGTAATTTTCTTTTATGCAGTAAATTACTACCAGGGGTTCAAAGAAAAACTTCGAAACGAAGGAAAACTGAAGTCGCTGGTAAAAGAGGCCGAACTGCATGCGCTGAAATCGCAAATCAATCCGCATTTTCTGTTTAACAGTCTGAACAGCATTTCGTCGCTAACCATGACCGACCCCGCCAAAGCACAGGAAATGGTTATAAATCTTTCGTCGCTCATGCGTTATTCGCTTAAACACGACCAGATTGACAAAGTGCCTTTCAGTGAAGAACTGAACAACAACAGGTTGTATCTTCAGATTGAAAAAGTACGGTTCGGGAAAAAGCTGAATCCGGTTTTCGAAATAGATGAAAACTGCCTGGATGCCTTGATTCCCAACATGATTTTACAACCGCTTTACGAAAATGCCATTAAATATGGCGTGTATGAAGCTACCGAACCGGTTGGCATCATCACGAAAAGTGTGTGCAACAACGATGTTCTGGAAATCACCATCACCAACAATTACGATCCCAACTCCATGAGCAAAAGAGGCGAAGGAATTGGATTGCGTAATATTCGCGACCGCCTTCAAATCATATACAACAATCCGATGCTGATGAAAGTGGAGGACAACAAAAAAGAATTTAAAGTAACTTTGGCTATTCCACAAAAATAAACTGCTATGACCGAAAAAATTCGAACCATTATTGTTGAAGACGAAGAACTGGCGCGTAACCTGCTGAAGTCGTTTTTAAAAGATGCCGAAAACATTGAGCTAATTGCTGAATGTGAAAACGGTTTCGAAGGAGTAAAGGCAATAAATGAGCTGAAACCCGATCTGGTTTTTCTCGACATTCAGATGCCAAAAATTACCGGGTTTGAAATGCTGGAGCTGCTGGACCATAAACCACACATCATTTTTGCCACTGCTTACGATCAGTTCGCGCTTAAAGCTTTTGAATACAATGCAGCCGACTATTTGCTTAAACCCTACTCTAAAGAGCGGCTGCTTGAAGCCATTGAAAAAGTTGCCGAGCGCATCAGCATTGAAGGTCCTGATTCGGATGTTGCCGAAAAGGTGAGCGATTATCCGCGGGAAGAGTTTCTGGATCGCATTGTGGTTAAAGACCGGCATAAAATTCACATTATACCGGTTGACCAAATCCGCTACATCGAGTCGATGG
>CAZCPH010000272.1:0-4854 GCA_964500105.1 uncultured Mariniphaga sp.
TCAAGCTGGACTGATGCTCTCTCCACAAAAAATTTGACAAAAGGAATTTCCCAGCTGATTGAAGTTCCTGTTTACGGTTGTTACCAGGACGAGCGAAAAATAAAGGTACACGACGAAAATAAAACGTTGAGCAGAATATGGTCGATTGGTGGCGAGAGTGGTTGGTATTATGCCAATGCACTCTGGAGGTTGCGTGGTTTTGCCGACAAGCTTGTGGGAGGAGTGGGTTTGCGCAGAGGCCGGAAAAATCCGAGAAAAATTTCCACTGGCGAATCGCTTGATTTCTGGCGGGTTATTTATGCCAACCGCACCGAAAAACGATTGCTGCTTTATGCTGAGATGAGGCTTCCGGGTGAAGCCTGGCTCGAATTCAAAATAAAGAACGGGGAATTACTGCAAACGGCAACTTTTCGTCCGCTAGGCCTTTTAGGCAGAATATACTGGTACTCGGTAATGCCTTTCCACGGACTTATTTTTAACGGAATGATCAAAAAATTAGTACAATAAACATGGGTTTCTATCAATTGCATACAACACAAAAAATTCCTGCTTCGGTTGAAAAAGTCTGGGATTTTATTTCCTCGCCGGGCAATCTGAAAAAAATAACGCCCGAATACATGGGTTTCGACATCACAAGCAAAAACCTTCCCGAAAAAATGTACCCGGGAATGATTATCAGCTACAAAGTGAGCCCGGTTATGGGCATAAAAACCACCTGGGTAACCGAAATTACGCACGTTAAAGAGCAGGAATATTTTGTAGATGAACAGCGCGTTGGCCCTTATTTCATGTGGCATCATGAACACAAAATTGAAGCCATCCCGGGTGGTGTGCTTATGACCGACATTGTTTCATACAAACCGCCCTTCGGGTTTCTGGGGTCCATCGCAAACAAAATCATGATTAAGCACAAACTGAAGGAAATTTTTGATTTTCGCACAAATGCAGTTGAAAAACTATTTGGGAAATGGGAAGATTGACAAAGCTACTTCTTAAAAATGAAATAGACTGCCAGAATCAAAAAACCAAATCCGATGAGGTGATTTAATCTGAAAGTTTCATTCTTGAAAAACAGCAACGTAAAACCCATAAAAACCACCAGTGTGATGACCTCCTGAAGTACCTTCAACTCCACAAGCGAAAACGGACCCCCGTTTTCCCGGAATCCAATGCGGTTGGCCGGCACCTGGAAAAAATACTCAAAAAGGGCAATTCCCCAACTGATTAAAACCACAACCACCAGCGGTAACGCCTCAAACCATTTAATTTCTTTAAACTTCAAATGGCCGTACCAGGCAAACGTCATAAAGGTATTCGACAACACCAGCAAAAGAATGGTATAGAGCGATTTCATAGTTCACCTCAAATAAAAATTATTGCTTAAAAAAATCGTGCAATATTACTTGAAATTACTTTGCTGTTTTAAAATTATGCATTGTTTTTTTTGAAAAAATTCAGATGCTTAATAGATACATTTTCCATTTTTTTTACCTTTATCCAAAACCAGTAAAACCATTTGTTATGTCAAGAATCAGCCGCATTGATGCGTTAAACTACCACGAAAAAGACCGTCCGGGAAAAATTGAAGTCGTTCCAACCAAACCACACAGCACTCAATACGATTTATCGCTGGCTTACACGCCGGGAGTGGCTCAGCCCTGCCTCGAAATTGAAAAAAATCCGGATGACGTGTACAGGTACACAGCCAAAGGCAATCTGGTTGCCGTTATTACAAACGGAACGGCTGTTTTAGGATTGGGCGATATTGGCCCGGAAGCCGGGAAACCTGTAATGGAGGGTAAAGGTCTTTTGTTTAAAATTTTTGCCGACGTGGATGTTTTTGATATTGAAGTGAACGAAAAAGATCCCGAAAAATTCATCGAAGTGGTAAAAGCCATAGCTCCTACTTTTGGCGGAATCAACCTTGAAGACATAAAAGCACCCCAGTGTTTTGAAATTGAGGAAACACTGAAAAAAGAACTGCCCATTCCCGTTTTTCACGACGACCAGCATGGCACAGCCATAATATCAGCTGCCGGTTTGCTCAATGCGCTGGAACTGAATGGGAAAAAAATTGAAGAGGTGAAAGTGGTTATCAGTGGTGCCGGCGCTGCGTCCATATCCTGTACCAAACTTTACATTAGCCTGGGTGTCAATCCCGAAAACGTTGTGATGTGCGACAGTAAAGGTGTTCTGAACGAGTCGCGAACGGATTTGAATAAATACAAGCAGGAATTTGTAACCAAACGCAAAATAAATACCCTCGGGGAAGCCATGGTTGAAGCTGATGTTTTCCTTGGCCTTTCAGTTGGTGGAATGGTGACAAAAAAAATGGTGAAATCGATGGCCAAAGATCCCATTGTATTTGCCATGGCCAATCCAAATCCCGAAATTTCTTACGAAGACGCCACCGATGCGCGTAAAGACATCATCATGGCAACCGGTCGCAGCGACTACCCGAACCAGATAAATAATGTACTGGGATTTCCTTTCATTTTCCGCGGTGCGCTCGATGTTCGGGCAACACACATCAACGAAGAAATGAAAATTGCCGCGGCCAAAGCACTGGCAAACCTGGCCAAGGAATATGTTCCCGAGAATGTGGCACGTGCCTACAACAAACAAAACATTGTTTTTGGCCGGGAATACATTATACCCAAACCGCTGGATCCCCGGTTAATCACAACTGTGTCCACTGCAGTTGCAAAAGCAGCAATGGATACCGGCATAGCCAGAAAACCCATTAAAAACTGGACGGCCTACAAAAACGAGCTCACAGGCAGGATGGGTGACAGCAACAAACTGGTTATGGAAATTCGGAATAAAGCCCGTCAAAATCCCAAACGGGTTGTGTTTGCCGAAGGAAACGATTTTAAAGTGCTGAAAGCGGTTCAGTTTGTTTCGCGCGAAAAAATTGCCCATCCAATTCTTCTGGGAAACGAAGAAAAAATAAAAGCTCTGATTAAAGAAAATCAACTGGAACTGGACCATATTCCGGTCATTGATCCATACACTTCAATTGCTGAAGAAAAAAGGCACAAGCTGGCAAAAATTCTTTACGAAAAACGGAAGCGAAAAGGAATGACATACGATGAAGCCGTGGAAAAAACATACAACCGCGACTATTTTGGTGCGCTGATGGTTGAAACCGGCGAGGCCGATGCTTTCATTTCCGGCTTTTCGAGAAAATATGCCGAAACCATACGTCCTACCTTACAGGTTATTGGCGTGAAAGAAGATTTCAACCACATTGCCGGCATGTATATTATGATTACCAAACGTGGTCCTGTCTTTTTAGTCGATGCAACTGTAAATATGAATCCAACAGCACAAACCCTGGTTGATACCACTATTTTGGCGGCTAACGAGGTAAAACGCTTTAATATTGAACCACGCATTGCCCTGCTCTCCTATTCCAACTTTGGCGCATTCAAAGGCCTTGGAAGTCCGGTAAGGGTAAAAGATGCTGTTGCCATTTTGCACGAAAAATACCCCGATCTGCTGGTTGACGGTGAAATGCAGGCCAACTACGCGTTGAACGGAAAACTGCGCTACAAACGGTATCCTTTTAACAAACTGGGAGACCTCGATGCAAATACGCTGATTTTCCCCAACCTGAGTTCGGGAAACATCACCTACAAAGTTTTGCAATCGCTGGGCGCTGCCGAAGCCATCGGCCCGATTCTGATGGGAATGAAAAAACCGATTCATATCCTCCAGCGCGACAGCTCAGTGCGTGAAATCATCAACATGGTGGCCATTGCAGTTGTTGATGCACAGTCGGTGCCGGAAGAGTAAAAAAACATCCCTAAGGGTTACGAAGTTCCCTTAGGGTATTATCTTTTAAAAAAAACTGAATTGTAATCCCTGAGGGTTACGAAGTTCCCTCAGGGTACCATCTTTTAATGAAAGCTGAATAAAGAAAAACCCTAAGGGAGTTGCACAACCTCCAAAGGAGTGACCCTTAGGGATTTTTCTTTCACAAACTCCAGCCGTTTTTATACGTATGTTTTATCCATTCTGCGCACTTTTCCTGTGCATTCCACTTCACCGTTTTTTTCGATTCTCCTTCCACTTTTTGAGTAACAATATCGGAAGAGAACGGCAGCAAATGTGTTGTCACCAGTGTTTCGTCGGGCGAAATATTGGTCACTTTCATGTTTTCACTGTCCCAAAGCAACGTTTTCTGCAACGACTGCATGCGTACTGCCAGGTTTCCCATTACCACCATTTCGTTAAACGGACCCGCATATTCAAAACTGGAAGCAGGTTTTCCGCCGTTTTTGCAGCAATTCACAAAGTGCATTTCGTGCCGGCCACCACCAGCGGGATCATCGGGAATCCGGTCAATTTTAACCCGGGTTTCCGGCGTTATCTCATGTCCGTTTTTATAAACCTTCCATTTCGCTCCGTAGGCTTCAGCAATGAGCGTAGCTTTAGAGCCGATGAACATAAATCCGCCCCCCGGGTTCATCGGTGCATTGTTTGGTAAATCAAACGGCCGTGCGGGCATTAAACCGCCATCATACCATGTCAGTTTCAGCTCAGGCAATGCACAGTAAGGCAAATTTTTACGTGCCGGAAAAAGATAAGTCACCTGTGCCGAAACCGGCGCACTTTCGGTATTTACCAATGAAGAACTGGCCTGAAAAGCAGTTGGCGCAGTAAGTTGAAGCGCATAATAAGGAACATCGAGCAGGTGACAGCCCATATCGCCCAACGCACCAGTTCCGTAATCCCACCAGCCCCGCCAAATCCACGGATGGTATTCCGGGTTGTAGGGTCGCATTTCAGCCGGACCAATGAATAAATCCCAGTCAAGCGTTTTCGGAACTTTAACTTCTGTCAAAGGCT
>CAZCPH010000273.1:0-4853 GCA_964500105.1 uncultured Mariniphaga sp.
AAGAACAGCGGGCTGTGAAACGAAATATTCATCATTTGGCAGGCATTGCGGCTTTCAATGATGATTTCCGTGATGCGCTGAAAGGAAATCACAGCAATAAAAAAACCAAAGGTTTTGTCAGTGGCCTCGATTTACGGGAAGAAGCAGTTAAGTTTGGAGTGGTGGCTGCGGTTCACCATCCGAAAATTGTGTACGATTATGTGGAAACCTCAAAGCAGCCCTGGGCTTCGCAGCCGGAGCAATGCATCAATTATGCTTCGTGCCACGACAATTATACACTATGGGATAAGTTGAAATTCAGCAACTCCAGAGCATCAGACGAAGAAATGCGAAAGATGATGAAACTGGCCGGAGCATTGTTGCTGACTTCGCAGGGTATTCCGTTTCTGCATTCGGGAATGGAATTTTGCCGTACCAAAGGTGGAAATTCCAATTCTTACAAGTCGCCCGATACGGTCAATCAAATTGACTGGAGCCGCAAAAAGGAATATCACGATGTTTTTGAATATTACCAAAAGCTGATCCAACTGCGGAAAAACCATCCCGCATTTCGCATGACGGATGCCGGCCAGATTCAAAAGCACATTAATTTTTGTACCGAATACAAAATTGGTGCGGTAAGTTACTGCATCGATGGCGCTGTGGTTGGCGATTCATGGAAAAATATTGTCATACTGTTTAACGGAAGCCGAAAAGAGATAGTGCATCCGCTGCCCGAAGGCACATACCAAATTGTGGTAAACGGTGCTGATTTTTTTGAAGACAATCAGGGCGACATGGTTTCAGGCGAGGTGAAACTGCATGCTGTTTCGATGATGATTCTGGTTAAAACAGAAGGTTAAATAAAGCATCAAAAGAAATTCATCTTTTTGAAAACCCGCCGGTAGTGATAACCATAAATGGAGTAGGTAATGGCCAGCGGAAAAACTTTCGGCTTGCGGAAAAGACTCCAGAAGAAAAGTTTCCAGTAGTGTTTCCGCGAACTGTCGAACAAGCCGATGATAAACATGGATTTTATCAGTGCCATAAATTTATTGAACGTGATTTTGGTTTTGTTTTTCACCTGCGGCTGAAAATCGTTTAGAAAATGTTTGACACGCTGATAAAATGGCTTTCCATCGTAAATTCCACGGATTACTTCGCCATAACCGGCAACCAGTTTTTCCATGCCCATTTTCGGAATGAGGTTGGTGGTGGCATCGGTATTGTCGCCGCTCATTTTGCTTAAAATCCTGCCTTCGGAGTGCAGCCGCTGGTATAGCCGCGATTTGGTCGGGGCATTCAGTAATCCAATCATGGCTGAAACAATTCCGGTATGTTGTATAAAATCAATTTGTTGCTGAAAAATGTTCGGTGTATCGCTGTCGAATCCAACAATAAAACCGCCCAGCACTTCCATGCCATTTTTCTGAATGGTTTTTACACTGTCTGCCAGGCTGCGGTTGCGGTTTTGTACTTTGTTGCATTCCACGAGGCTCGATTCCTGCGGGGTTTCTATTCCCACAAACACCGTTGAAAAACCTGCCCGGGTCATCAGGCGCATCAGTTCCGGGTCGTCTGAAAGGTTTACCGAAGCTTCAGTTGAAAACGTAAACGGATTTTTGTGTTCTTCCATCCATTGAACCATTGCCGGCAAAAGGTCTTTTTTCAGTTCCTGCTTTTTCCCGATAAAATTGTCGTCCACAAAAAAGATGTCACCGCGCCATCCCATACTATACAGTACTTCGAGTTCGTTTATAACCTGAGCGGTTGTTTTTGTGCGCATTTTGTGCCCCAACAAAGCGGTAATGTCGCAAAATTCACAATTGAACGGACAACCTCTTGAATACTGGATGCTTTTTGATGAATAATCTGAAAACCGGATAAGTGAATAATCGGGTGCAGGAGATTTTGTGATGTCTGCAAATTCATTGGTTTGGTAAATGTGCTTCGGCGTCCCGTTTTGTAAATCAGCGAGAAATTGGGGAAAGGTAATTTCCGCCTCGTTTAACACCAGGTGATCCACGTCTTCAAACTTTTCGTAATCTTCGGTAAACAAAGGTCCGCCGGCCACAATGGTTTTCCCCATTTCTTTACAACGATGAATAACTTCAAAAGTGGATTTAATCTGAGCAGACATAGCACCCACAAAAATATAATCGGCCCAAAGAATGTCCTTTGTTTTTAGTTTTTCCACATTCAGGTCGATGAGTTTTTTTTGCCAGCTATCTGGCAACAACGGTGCAATGGTCAGTAATCCAAGCGGAGGGTTAGATGCTTTTTTCGATACAAATTTCAGCGCATGTTTAAAACTCCAAAAGGTGTCGGGATATTCCGGATATACAAGCAAAACTTTCATGGTGGTATTTTTTGTTTCTCCGAATTTATTCAGCTTTCAGATAACAAAAAAAAAATAGTGACTGAAGGATGAGATGTGTGATTATCAATGGTTTTTGGGGGCTGATGTGATTGGGAAGGGATGAATGGCATTTATCACTGTGGCCGTTCAAGCGCTTCTTTCACTTTTAAAACATACTGTCGCGAGACATTTGCTGCACGTGAATAATCAAATAAATCAAGTTTCAGACCTTCGGAAGTTTTATTCACTTTCTGTATGCAGTTGATGTTCACTACAGTTGAACGGTGGCACCGGATGTGAAAGGGGTATTTTGCCAAAAGCTGTTCCGCATTCGCAAGGGTATTCCGAATCATTCTCCGGCTTACTTTTTCATTTTGTTTGTAAATAATTTCGATGTAATTACCAGCCGACTTAATGAGGATAATTTGTTCGGGAAAAAGAAAAAACCGTTCAGACTGGTTTTCCGATTCAAATTCAATTCCGTTTACAATTTCTGCTTCTGTTGGTTTTTCTTCGGGACGTAAGTTTTGTGCTGAAGATGGATTCAGTCTGTTTTTCAGGTTTTTATATTCGTAAACAACAGCCAGAATTGCTGCCGATGCTGCGGAAATCAATACAATATTTACCACAATGTGAAAGTTCATCCCGATTTTTCCCACATAACGTGCATAGAAAACAAATGCAAGGGAGTTCAGAATTACAAAAAGCAGATGCAAACCTGCTTCTTTCCTGATTGTCCATTTTTCTGTTTGAAACCAGCCGGGCAGAAGAGAAGGAAATACTACCCGGCATAAAGCCAGCAACAAAAAGTGAATAACCCCAAAACCGGCTAGGATTAAAAGTTTTCGGTTGAATTCTGTTACCGGTGGATCGAGTGGCTGGAAAAACAGCAGAAACAGAAACAGTCCCAGTGAAATACTGCCCGCCGACTGGATGTTCAGCTTCAATTCATCGGTAAAAGGGTACGGTTTATTTGTATGGCCTGGCATTCTTATTGTTTTTTTTAAAATACCGCCAGCAGTAAATCAATATCTTTTGACGGCAGGTTAAACAAACGCCCGATATCGTGATTGGTTAAAATGCCGTGGTAAATGTAAACTCCCTTTCGAAAACCGCGAGAGTTTTTAATGTAATTGTCCACACCTCCGCTATCGCCAATGGAAAGCAGAATGGGAATGAGGATGTTGCTTAGCGAAATGGAAGCAGTTCGGGCAACAATGGCCGGCGAGTTGGGCACGCAATAGTGCACTACGCCATGTTTAACGTAGGTTGGGTTTTTCAGGTTGGTACATTTTGTGGTTTCGAAACATCCGCCCTGGCTGGCATTCAAATCAATGATAACCGAACCCTCTTTCATCTGCTTTATCAAATCTTCGGAAACCTTGAATTTTGGCGTGGTATTAAACTGCATGGCGCCAATAACTGCATCGGCCGAAATGAGTGCTTTTCGCAGCACTTTCGGGTAAAAAACCGAGGTGAAAATCCGCTGGCCCAGCTTTTCTTCCAGTTTACTGAGATCGTAAACCGATGTGTCGAAAACTTTTACCAGAATACCGAGGCTGAGTGCTGCACGGGCAGCATATTCCGCAGCGGTACTTGTTCCGATTATGACCAGCTCGGCGGGTGTTATGCCGGTTACTTCGCCAAAAAGTACGCCTTTGCCATTGCGGGTGTTGCTCAGGTATTCACTGGCTAAAGTTATGGAAGTTGCACCTGCTATCTGGCTCATCTGGTGAACGAAAGGTGCAAACCCCTGTTCGTTTTCAATGCTTTCGTAAGCGATTGTGGTAACCCGTTTTTGCATCAGTTTTTGGATGGATTCACTGCAGTGGGCTTCAATCTGCATGTTTGACAGAATGGCCTGATTCCCCCGAAGCACGTCAATTTCTTCGTCGCTGAATGGCGCCACCCGTAAAATGATGTCGCACTGGAAAATTTCTTCTTTTTTTTCTACAATCTGCGCGCCTGCTTCCCGGTACTCCTTGTCGGAATAGCTGGCCATTTTCCCGGCGTTTTTTTCAATCAGGATTTCGTGACCGTATGAGGTCAACAGGTCAACGGCCTGCGGAGTTAGCGGAACGCGGTATTCCACCTGTTCCAGATCCGATGGAATGCCAATTTTTATTTTTTGCCCCTTGTTTTGAATCTCCAGCATCTCCTCCTGCGGCATCAGCATTGTTTTCGACACCGACCTGCTCTCCTTTGTTCCTTCACGGGTTGTCATGCGCAATCAGTTTTAAGCGATAAATGGTTTACCAAGTTACGGTCTATCGTGCAATTTTCAAAATTTTGCCGAAATAAGCCGGTCTCCGTTTTCTGCAACTTCAATTTTTACTTCCACAACGTTTTGGGGCAGAAGCGGCTCAACTTTTTCCGGCCATTCAATCAGGCAGTAATTTCCGCTGTAGAAATAGTCTTCGTATCCCAGGTCATAGGCTTCTTCCAGGTCTTTAATGCGATAAAAATCGAAATGAAAAATGGAATTGCCTGCTTCGGTTTTGTATTCGTTAATAAG
>CAZCPH010000274.1:0-4852 GCA_964500105.1 uncultured Mariniphaga sp.
CTTACGACGACGGACTGGACTGCCATCTGGACATTGCTGTTCCGCAACTGGATGAATTCGGATTTAAGGGAACGTTTTACTGCACCGGCAATTCGCAGAGTTTGTACAAACGCACGGACGACTGGCGTGCAATCGCACAGAACGGCCACGAACTGGGAAACCACACTCTTTTTCATCCATGCGATGCAAGCAAAGCCGACTGGGTAAAACCTGAATACGACTTGAACAATTATACCATTGAACAGTTGCTGGAAGAATTGAAAACCGCCAATACGCTACTGAAAGCCATAGATGGAAAGGAAAACCGGACTTTCGCCTATACGTGCAGTGACAAAACAGCAGGAGGCGAAGATTTTAGCAGCAAAATCCAGTCGCTTTTTACTGCAGCACGGCGCGACGGTCCAATCCCTGAAAAAATGGAAGGATACGATGTTTTTCAGTCAACCAGCTGGATGGTAAACGGGCACAGCACCGGCGAACTGATTGCCTACGTGGAAGAAGCTAAAGCAAAAGGCACCATTGCGGTTTTTATGTTTCACAGTGTGGGTAGCGGGTATTTGAATGTGGGCGCCGATGAGCACCGGGAACTGCTGCAATACCTGAACGAGCACCGAAATGAGTTTTACATTGCTACTTTTGCTGAGGTGATGGGGTATATAAAAGCGAATTTGTGAAGAAACCACCTCCCTCCGCCTTTGGCGGAGTACTCCTCCTGCAAGGAGGAGAAATTCGTGCTATAAAAAATTTAGGCTATAAAAAATTTTGAAACGAATTGAAAATCCCGGCTACGAACTTTCCCCTCCTATCCGACGTAAGGAGGAAAAGGAGGGGTGCGGCTTCAGCCGGGGGTGGTAAAACTGCTTTAGACGACCAGCGGGCGGTGGTATAAAGAATAAAAATGTTATATCATTCTCACACTTCCACACCCAGCTCCAGATGCGTCATCTCTTCCGTTACATCAAAATCGTAATCCGGATATTCGTACATGGGCATGCGCGGTTCGGTTTCGCCCAGCGAATAACCGAAAACGCCTTCGTATTCTTCGCGGTTTTCACCCATGTCCTCCAGTTGTCGCAGGTATTCGGTAATCGATTTCGATTCAATCACAATCACTTTTCCCATTTCGTCGATAATCGGGCTGTGGTTTCGGGTTCGGTCGTGGTCAAATTCCAGAATGCGGCGGCCGTAGCGGGTAATTCCAATGGTGCGGAACGTCAGGCTTTTTCCTACGCCGGGTAAATTCAGTATGTTCCGGTCGGTGGCCAGAAACGGTAAATCATTTTTTTCACGGATTGCCTCTACGTTTTCCACCAGGTTTTCGGCATCATGCATTAGTTCCTGTACCTCAATCATGCCGCTCTCGGGCAACCGTCCCAGGTATTTTTCTTCCAGTTCTTCCTGCACTGCGCGGGCATTGGGCGTAAAGTTGGCGCTATTCTCTTTAAATCCTTTTACCGTGAACGTGTAATAGGTGAGAATACCGATGTCGTTCAGCACTTTGCGCAGTTTGGCCGTGTGGCCGCGGCGCGAAGCCGGTGCGGTAAATACAAGCTGGTTGGCAACCGCCCAGCCTGCAGACAGTAAAAGTTGTACAGCTTTTTTTGTTTCGGGCGTGATTTCCATGGGCGACTCAAAGTGGGTTTGAATTATAAATTGTTTCACCCCGATTTTGGACGCTTTTTCTTTAAATCCTGCCAGAATATCTGCAAGTTCCCGGGTTATTCGCATGGGCAGATAAGCTGGCAGACGTGTTCCGATGCGCACCCTTAAAATTTCGGCAAATTTTTCATGTTCGGGCCTTTTTTTGTTTTCTTCCCGCTTTTGAACGGCCATATTGTAAATTTCATCCAGAATATTTTTCAGGCTTTTATCTGAGCTCATCAGCGCATCGCCTCCGGTGAGCAGGATATCGCGCAACTGTGCATCATCCTTAAAATAGGTCAGCAGTTTGGGCAAACGCTCGCTCCACGATTCTTCGGGTTTCAGTTTTTGCAGGTTGAAATTATACCGCCCGCTCTGGAAGTCGTACATGCGCTGGCAGCTTGCACAAAGTCCGCCACAAGCCCGTCCTACGGTATCGGGAATAAAAATGGCCACTTCGGGGTAGCGGCGGTGGATGTTGTGCGACGGCAAAATCCATCCGGCAGCGTTGGGTTTGCCGGGCTGCACCTTGTCCTCTTTTTCCCAGGCCTGAATCTGGCCGAACTCTTCCACCAGCTGTTTGCTGTAAACAATGTAGCAGCGGATTGCAAGGTCGCCACCCACCGCAAAGCCGGGTGTTTGCACATTCAGCAGCGACAGGTAATACGGATTAACAAAGAATGGAATGCCTTTTTCCTCAGCATCATACAAAATGTCCATGGTGTCGGGGTCGAGCGAGTAATCGAGTAGTTCGTTCAGCATTTCGGGCGACCGCACGGCAAAACTCAAATGGAAGCGGCTTTCTTTCCACCACTCATTCATTTTTTCTTCTTTCTCTTCCGGCGTCATTCCTTCTTCGAAAGAATACCGGTTGCTTTTTATTTCGCCGCTGTCCAGTTTTTCGATTAAAATGCGGATTATTCGGTCGCGATTTTCCTTGCGCAGTCCGGCAATTTTGGGTTCAATACCGGCAGGGTAACGGTCCATCCACTCTTCAACCTGTTCGCGCGAGGGAATTTCCGGTTTCAACTTTCCGTTCAGTTGCCTGAATAGTTGCAGCATGTCGAGGAAAAAGTCGGGTTTGGCGCCGCCAATACCTTTGTTGGTGGCCAGCCACATCATTTTTATGGGGTTGGTTACAGCCATCTCGCCGTGGATGTTCTGGTCGGGATAAGCTTCGCCGGCATGTTTAATATAATCGAGCAAACGAATGGCCGCAAAATCTTCCCAGTTCAGTTGCTGAAACAACTCGTGGCTGTGCTCCTTTTTCAGGTAAAAAGCTTCTGCAGCCGGATTCTTTTTCAATTTTGGCCGAACCCATTCTTTTATCGCTTCCATAGCATCGGTTTCGGAATCAGATTTACGAAGAATCCGCTCCAAAATCGGATTTTCCTCCAAAATGGTTAGTAAAATTCTGCGTGCATGCACATTAATTGCGATTTTATCAAGGCGTATATTTTTCATAATAATTCTTTTGAATAACTAAAGTTTTCTTTAAAAATACGGAAAAATGGCGTAACGGGCAATGATTATCGGGTTTAGAGCAGCTTTTTTAAAAACTTTTAACAGCGTTTTTGAATGTGAAATAATACACCGTTCCTGTAAAATGGCTGGTTGAATTCTGCCGGGGTAAATCAAATCCATTATCTTTGCGCTGATTTTTAGCGATTTGAATTGATTATGACGCATAAAGCAGGTTTTGTAAATATTTTGGGGAATCCCAATGTGGGAAAATCCACGATTATGAATGCCCTGGTGGGAGAGAAGTTGTCGATTATTACCGAGAAAATGCAGACAACACGCCATCGCATAAAAGGCATTGTAAACGGTGAAGATTTTCAGATTGTGTATTCCGATACGCCGGGAATTTTAAAACCGGGGTATAAGTTGCAGGAGAAGATGATGAGTTTTGTGGACTCGGCGTTAATTGATGCCGATGTGGTTCTGTTTGTGACCGATGTGGTGGAAAAACCGGGTAAAAACCCCGATTACATCGACCGCATCCGTAAATCGAACATGCCGGTAATTGTGCTCATCAACAAAATCGATTTGTCGAACCAGGAAGCGGTAACCCGGCTGTTCGACTACTGGAGTGAAGTGTTCCCCGGTGCCACGGTTTTTCCGGTTTCGGCGCAGGAAAAATTCAACATTGAACCGGTTTTCGACCGCATACTGGAATTGTTGCCCGAAGGTCCGCCTTTCTTTGACAAAGAGGCATTGACCGACCGTAACGAGCGGTTTTTTATGCAGGAAATCATTCGCGAAAAAATATTGCTGAATTACCAGAAGGAAGTGCCTTATTCTGTTGAGGTTGAGGTGGAAGAGTTTAAAATAAAAGGCGGATTAATTGAAGTTCGGGCGGTGATTTATGTGGCGCGCGATACCCAGAAGGGAATCATCATTGGCAAAGCAGGGAAAATGCTGAAAAAAGTGGGAAGCGAAGCCCGCAAGGACGCCGAGGAGTTTTTCGGAAAGAAAATATTCCTGGAGCTTTATGTAAAAGTGGCCAAAGACTGGCGCGAAAAGGAAAAACAGTTGAAGAATTTCGGGTACGAAGCTTTTTAGTGCAAAATCAGCACCATGCTTCAGCATGGTGTAAAAGAGAAATCAATGTTAGGGAAATCCATTTTTAAAAAAATTAATTTGAAATGTACAATTTTTTCAAAAATGGAAATAACCAAATGAATGCAACCATATCACCGCGCTGTAGCACGGTGCTAATTTTTTTAGAAAATGAGCAGAATACTAGCCATAGTAGGACGGCCCAACGTGGGCAAATCAACATTGTTTAACCGGCTTACCGAATCGCGGGAAGCCATTGTGGACGAGGTTTCGGGGGTTACGCGCGACCGCAACTACGGAAAAGCGGAGTGGAACGGAAAAGTGTTTTCGGTAATCGACACTGGTGGGTATGTGGTGAATTCCGACGATGTGTTTGAATCCGAAATCAATAAACAGGTGCATCTGGCCATCGATGAAGCCGATGTGATACTGTTTGTGGTAGATGTGGAATCGGGAATTACCGACCTCGACGATGCTGTTGCCGCCATCCTTCGGAAAAGCAAAAAGAAAATAGTGGTTGCTGTTAACAAGGTGGATAACAATGAGCGAATTATGGATGCCCAGGAGTTTTACGGCCTTGGACTAGGCGAAATTTTTTGTATCTCTTCCATGACTGGCAGCGGCACCGGCGATTTGCTCGATCAGGTGA
>CAZCPH010000275.1:0-4832 GCA_964500105.1 uncultured Mariniphaga sp.
TTCCACCCACGACGATACTCAAATGGCCGGTATAATTCCCAACGAATGGGTGGCAAACCTGGTGGGCGGAAACTCAGTGTTTGCCAACTTTTTCGCCTCCATTGTTGGTGCATTTATGTATTTTGCCACACTTACTGAAGTTCCTATTCTACAGGGTCTTATGGCTGCCGGAATGGGGAAAGGTCCAGCTTTGGCACTGTTGCTTGCCGGACCATCGCTGTCGCTACCCAACATGTTGGTCATTCGCGGTGTAATAGGTACACAAAAAACCCTGGTTTATGTTTTGCTGGTGGTTGTTATGGCTACCATTTCGGGTTTGATTTATGGTACATTCTTTTGAAGGTTTGGTTAAGTTCAAGAAGTAAAAAAGCATTAAAATGGACAGAAGAAAAGCAATGAAAGTCGCGGCCGGTGCAGTTGCAGCCGGGGGAGCAGGATTTCTAACCTTAACCAATGCGTTCAAACCCGAAAGGCCGCGGCTTCCGGAAGCACAGAAACTTGAATACACTCCGTCGGCAACATTATGGGACTATTTTCAACTCGATCCGGCCAAAACCGCGCAACTGGCCTACGCCAGCTACAGCGAAGGAAGCTGCATGTATGCAACTGTTGCGAGTGTGGTTTCACAATTGGCAGAGAAAATTGGAGAACCGTTTGAATCATTTCCCATTCATATGTTTAAATACGGACATGGCGGTGTTGGCGGCTTTGGTTCGGTATGCGGAGCGCTGAACGGCGCAGCGGCGCTTATTGGGTTGCTTGTTGCAGACAAAAGTGTTCAGGATAAAATAATAACCGATATTTTTCAATGGTATGAAAGCGAACCCATGCCGGTTTTTATACCAAAAAATGCTGTGGACGATTTTTCACTGGTGAAAAGCGTTTCCAATTCGGTGTTGTGCCACGCATCAAACACAAACTGGTGCAAAGCATCAGGTTTTTCGGTTGACAGCAAAGAGAGAAAAGAACGATGCCGGCGTTTAACCGGAGATGTTGCTGAAAAAGTGACCAACTCTCTGAACGCGGTTTTTGCAAATGCATACGTTACGAACAAACACGCCAACCACGAAGCAAATACTTGCGTAGCCTGCCATGGGAATGAAGGGAAACTGAAAAACACGTCAGTAAAAATGAGCTGCAATTCATGCCATTCGGAATCTATTGGGCATAAGGTTTTTGGAGATGTTCATTACCAGTTTATCAAAGAATAAATACGGTGAATGACCTCTTGCAAAATCCCGGATGAATACTATCGCTGCATATTTTGGTCACAATACCTTTTTCCGGAAATTAAAACAACCTTAAAAACACCCGCGGAATTTTGGTTTCAAAATTCATTTTTTCGCCGTTAACCGGATGAATAAAGGAAAGTTGCTGTGCATGAAGCCCAAGCCGTTTGATGGGATTTGTTGCAGCACCGTACTTTTTATCGCCGGCAATGCTGTGCCCCATTTCCTGCATATGAATCCGGATTTGATTTTTTCGTCCGGTTTCAAGATTTACCTTTAATAAAGAATATGTATTGTTTTTCTTTAATACCGAAAAATGTGTAATCGCTTCTTTTCCGCTGCCGGAATGTGGCGATGAATGCATCTTAAAAACTTTGTCTTCAGAAAGATACGAAGAAATTGTACCTTCCTGTTTTTCAACGGATCCCTCCACCACAGCAATGTAAGTACGCTCAATTACGGTATCGTTCCATGTCTCCTGTAACTTGTTTTTTACCGTTTCACTTTTTGCAAACAACATCAGACCCGAGGTTTCACGATCGAGCCGGTGCACAATGAAGATTTTATTGCTCTTGTCCTGCTTTTTTACATGCTTGCTCAGTAAACTGTAAGCCGTAGCCCGTTTTTCAGTTTCGGTAGCCATCGAAAGCAGCCCTGCCATCTTGTCTATTACAATAAGGTGCTGATCTTCATAAACAATATTGTATTCCCTGAATTTTTGCTCGGGTAAAATACGGTTGCTACTGATTTCAACTTTTTGTCCGGGCAAAAGCGGATAATCGAACTGTGAAACGGGTTTTCCGTCCACCAAAACCTGTTTATGACCAAGAAGCGACTTAATGTTATTTCGGCTTTTATGTGCCATTTGCGACATCAGAAATTCCATAAGAACAGAATTTTCAACAACCGTAAAAGAAAATTTGTTAGGTTTTGGTAATTTATTCTGAAACGAACCCGATTTTTTTGAATGCATTGTTTTTATTATTGAAAGGCCTGTTTAACCCGCTTTTTTCCGGGTTTGTCCGGCGAATCAAAAGTAATATTATTTTTCTGAAAAAAATTATAACGTATTCATACGTCGAATTAGAATATAACGTATTTTTACGTCATAATTTTCACGAGATGGTACAATCAAAAACAGAGTTATTCGATAAAAAACTGGCAGAAATGGCCGTCATTTTCAAAACACTGGCACACCCTGCCCGGTTGCGCATTCTGCAATTCCTGGCCGAAACGCAAACCTGCATCACAAGCGACATCTCCGACGAACTTCCGCTGGGGCGTACTACCGTAAACCAGCATTTGAAGGAGTTAAAAGGGGCAGGACTCATCCAGGGCCATATCGATGGGGCAAAAACAAAATATTGCCTGAACCCTGAAAAGCTGAAAGAAGTAAAGGCACTCCTGGTTGGTTTTCTGGATGAAATTGAGCTGGCGGAGAATTTTGTATGCGAAACTTAAATGAGAAAATGCGTGAATACATGATTGTGCAAAAGACTTGAAGAATAAGTATATAAACAACAGAAAATTAACAATAGTACAGTTTGGCAGTTTATCAATTTAACAGTTTAACAATTTATCCATGAAAATATTAATTCTATGCACCGGTAACAGTTGCCGCAGCCAAATGGCCCACGGATTTTTAAAGGCGTTTGACGAACGGCTGGAAGTTGAATCGGCCGGAACTGAGGCCTCAGGAAAACTGAATCATAAAGCCGTGGAGGTGATGAAGGAAATTGGCATCGACATCAGCAACCACACCTCCGATTCAGTTGATTTATACCTGGACAAGGAATGGGATTACGTGATTACCGTTTGCGGCGGCGCCAACGAAAACTGTCCGGCATTTCTCGGTAAAGTAAAACACCGTCTGCACATTGGCTTCGACGACCCGTCGCACGCCACCGGAACTCCTGAATTTATTCAAAGCGAATACTACCGTGTGCGCGACGAGATAAAAGAGGCATTTTCAAAATTATACAAAGAAGAAATTTTACCACAGTTATGAAAGCAGAAGATTTGAAGTTGGTTGTAAAAGAAAAGTACGGTTCAATTGCCGGCCAGAGCAGTGTGCTGGAACAGCAACAGGGTTGTTGCGGATCGTCGGGTTGTTGTGGCGGGTTGGAGTTTAGCATGATTGGCGACGAATATTCAAACGTTGCAGGTTATAATCCCGAAGCCGATTTGGGGTTGGGATGTGGCTTACCCACAGAATTTGCAGAAATTAAAGAAGGCGATAGTGTGCTCGATTTGGGCAGCGGCGCCGGAAACGACTGCTTTGTGGCGCGAACTATGGTTGGTGAATCCGGAAAAGTGACCGGCCTGGATTTTACCGAAGAAATGGTTCGGAAAGCCCGCCAAAACTTAACCAAAACCGGTTTTAAAAACATCGAATTTGTTCAGGGCGATATTGAAGAAATGCCGCTGCCTTATAATTCCTTCGATGTGGTCATTTCAAATTGTGTATTGAACCTGGTTCCCGACAAGCAGAAAGCTTTTGCTGAAATTTACCGGGTATTGAAACCGGGCGGGCATTTTTGTATTTCGGATGTGGTAACCAGTAGAAATTTGCCTGGAAAACTGCGGGAAGCCGCCGAAATGTATGCAGGCTGTGTATCGGGGGCAACAGAAAAACAGGAATACCTGAAAATTATTGAAAGCCAGGGATTTTCTCAGATTGAAATCCGAAAGGAAAAACCTGTTGTTATTCCTGAAAAGGTGCTTGCCGTTTACCTCAATGAGCCGGAACTGAACCGGTTTAAAAATGCCGGTGCCGGAATATTCAGCATAACCGTGACAGCGAAGAGTTAATTAAACCTCAAAAGCTGAATACAATGAATAAGGACCGGAAATTCAACAAAACAACGATTCCTGATAAGCCCAAAAAGACGATAGGTTTTTTCGAAAAATACCTGACCATCTGGGTGGCGCTCGGCATTCTGGCCGGCATTGGTCTGGGTTGGTTGTTTGGCGATTCCATTGAAGTAATCAGCAGCCTGGAATTTGCCCGTGTTAATATTCCCGTGGCTGTTTTAATCTGGCTGATGATTTACCCCATGATGCTTCAGGTTGATTTTACCAGCATCAAAAATGTGGGTAAAAAACCCCGGGGTGTTGTATGGACTCTAATTATCAACTGGGCCATCAAACCGTTTTCCATGGCGTTTTTTGCCTGGATATTTTTCTCAAAAATTTACGCCGCCTGGATTGACCCGGCACTTGCCGGAGAATACATTGCCGGAGCCATTATTTTGGGTGCTGCGCCCTGCACAGCCATGGTTTTTGTGTGGAGTTACCTTACCGATGGCGACCCCAATTACACACTGGTACAGGTTTCGGTAAACGACCTGATAATATTGGTGGCTTTTATTCCAATTGTAGGGTTGCTGCTTGGAATTACCAATATCACCATCCCTTACGATACACTGGTAGCCAGCGTTATCATTTTTGTTGTTGTTCCGCTTGTGGCCGGGGTAATTACGCAACGTTTGCTGATAAAACGCCACGGAGAAAAGTGGTTTAAATCCGTATTTTTACCCAAACTGAAACCGGTGAGCATTGTGGCCCTTCTGGTGACGCTGGTGCTGCTGTTTGCATTTCAGG
>CAZCPH010000276.1:0-4796 GCA_964500105.1 uncultured Mariniphaga sp.
TGGAAGATGTTTTAACGGCGCTTTACAATCAGGGAATCCGGAAATTTGTGTTGTTAAACGGTCATGGTGGCAACGATTTTAAGCAGGTTGTACGCGATCTTCAGCCAGAATTTCCGGATATGTTCATCTCCATTGTGAATTGGTTTAAACTGTTTCCCAACTCCCAACACTTCGAAAAAGAGGGCGACCACGCCAACGAAATGGAAACCAGTGTAATAATGCACTATTTCCCGCATTTGGTTGCACCGCTGGACGAGGCTGGTGAAGGCAAAGCAAAATCATTCAAAATGAAAAGCCTTCAGGAAAATGTGGCCTGGACACCACGCCACTGGGATAAGGTTTCGGAAGATACAGGTGTGGGAAATCCAAAAAAAGCATCAGCCGAAAAGGGCAAAAAATTTCTGGATGATGTTACCACAAAAATTGCTGACTTTTTAACGGAACTGGCAGCAAGCGATTTGGATGATTTGTATGAATGAAAAACTCAAAACCCAATAATTATCATTTATTAAATCCCATGAAATTCTGTTCTTTGAATTTGCATTAAAAAACAGAAACAACATGAGACTTTTACTGATTAGCAACTCAACCATGGCGGGCGAAGCCTACCTGGACTACCCGAAATACGAAATCCAGAAATTCCTTGGCAAAAAACCGGTTACAGCGTTATTTATTCCGTATGCAGCCGTTACATTTTCATTCGACGAATACTGTGACAAAGTTGAAGAACGTTTTGCCGAAGTTGGTCACCACATTGTGGGCATACACACGTTTGACGACCCGGTGAAAGCCATAGAAGACGCCGAAGCCATTGTGGTAGGAGGCGGAAACACCTGGCAGCTGGTTCGCATGATGCACGACCGAAAACTGATGAATCCCATTCGCGAAAAAGTGTTTAACGAAACACCATATATTGGCTGGAGCGCCGGCTCAAACGTAGCCTGCCCTACGCTGCGTACAACCAACGACATGCCCATTATCGACCCGCACGGATTTGAGTGCATTGGTCTGGTGCCATTTCAAATTAACCCGCACTACCTCGATGCCAATGCACAGGGTCATGCCGGCGAAACACGCGAACAGCGCATCGAAGAATTCATCGAGATAAATCCTGAAGTTTATGTGGCCGGCTTGCGCGAAGGCTCTATGCTAAAACTTGAAAACGACAAACTGGAGCTGATTGGTGACCGCACCTGCCGAATTTTCAAAAAAGGCAAGCCCCCTGTGGAACTTTCCTCAGAAGATGATTTCGGTTTTCTGTTGAAAAATGGCTTTTAGGTTCAGTCGGTTAACCTTAATTTAGTAATTCCGTAAACCTTGCTTTAAATTTGATTGAATTTAAGGCGGTTTCTTTTTGTTTGAAACTGAACCTGAACAATTCACTACCTTTGCAGTAAGAAACCGGATAGAAAATGGAATTGCTTTCAAATAATTATTTTGCACTGTTTTTAATTGTTGCGCTGGGATTCATTCTGGGGCGCATAAAAGTATTCGGCATGTCGCTCGATGTGTCGGCAGTTATTTTTGTGGCACTGGTGTTTGGCCATTTTGGTGTGGTTATTCCCGAAGACTTTCAATACCTGGGTCTGGTGCTGTTCATTTTTACCATTGGTATTCAGGCTGGTCCCGGATTTTTCGAATCATTCAAAAAAGAGGGCCGGCAACTGGCGTCGTTTGCCACATTGCTCATAGTAGTGGCGGCGCTCATCACCACTGCAGTGGTTTTCATCTTCAACATCGATAAAAATATTGCTGTTGGCTTGTTTACCGGCGCCCTAACCAGTACGCCCGGGCTGGCAGCTGCAATTGATATAACCGGTTCACCGCTGGCCTCCATCGGTTACGGCGTGGGATATCCTTTTGGCGTAATCGGCGTGATTTTGTTCATCCGCTTCCTCCCGAAAATTCTTGGTGTTCCGCTAAAAAAGGCAGAGACAGACCATCAGTCAAAAATGAAAGAGGAGTTTCCTGAAATCGTTCGCCGGAATTTTATGGTTGAGAATGAAAACGTAGTTGGCAAATCAATTGGCGACCTGAAAATAAGGTATATGACCAAAGCAGTAGTCTCGCGTGTTGTTCACAACGGACTGGCAATTACACCCAAACCCGAAACCGTATTGTACAAAGGCGATTTAATAAAAGCTGTGGGAACCGAAGAAGCTTTAAAACGAGTTGAATTGCTGATCGGTCCGCCAACGGAAGAGGAAATTCCGCTCGACCCCAATTACGATGTACGCACAGTTTTGGTAACCAATAAAGATGTGGTGAACAAAACCATCGGGCAGATAAATTTACTGCATACCTACAGCGCAACAATTACCCGTATTCGCCGCTCGGGGATTAATATTTCACCCTCACCCAACTCGAAACTGCAGTTTGGCGACAAGCTGATTATTGCAAGCAGCAAAGCCAACATGGAAATGGTGGCCCGTGTTTTTGGCGACGACCAGAAACGCCTTTCCGATACCGATATACTGCCCGTGGCACTAGGAATTATTCTCGGGGTTTTGGTTGGAAAAATAAACATCGTACTGGGAAATTTCACCTTCAGTCCGGGACTGACGGGCGGGGTGCTGATTGTAGCCCTGGTTGTGAGCCGCCTGGGAAAAACCGGCCCCATTTTGTGGACCATGAGTGGCGCTGCCAACCAGTTGCTCAGGCAGTTGGGACTTATCTTTTTTCTGGCTGCAGTGGGAACCGGTGCCGGAGCCGACATTGTTTCAACGTTTCAGCAATACGGCTACAAACTGTTTTTGTTTGGCGGAATTATTACGCTGATTCCAATGGTTTTGGCAGCTCTGGCCGGAAAGTGGTTTTTTAAAATGAACCTTCTGAGTATGCTGGGCGCCATCAGCGGAAGCATGACCAGCACACCGGGACTGGCAGCTGCCGATTCAATGACCGATACCAATGCACATTCCATTGCATATGCAACTGTTTATCCGGTGGCTATGGTTTTGTTGATTGTGGTTGTGCAGTTGATTTCACTGCTTTTATAACCGGATTTAGCGCCAGGCCGATTCCACCACGAAAATATCGAGCTTATCCACAACTACCTCACCTCCACTGGAAAACAGAACCAGATCTTCAGCTCCGTCTTCGGGCGTAAAATTATTTGAGATTACCGTTTGTCCGCCATTGGCAAACACTTCAACGGAAGCCCGGTCAACCAGTATTTCAAGCGTTATTTTATTGTCGATGGGTTGCAGCGGAGCCGTGGTTCCAAGCAACGACAAAGTGCCTCGTTTGACATCATAAAGGAGTTCCGTTCCCGCAGTTTTTTTACTGTGGCGGATAAAAAATCCAAAATTATTGCACGTTTTCAGGTCAAACTCGCCAACAATGTGCAAACAATCGCCTTTTACCTTTTTTACGATATTTTGATTAATTCCGGGAATCAGCGTCTCATTCTGCCATTTGTGATGTTTCCCGTGCAGCAATTCAATTTCTGAAATGGGTTTACGGGTTAATTTATACCCAAAATTGAATTTGGTAAGTTCCAGCTCGGTGGGGAATGTCATTTGGCCGTTAAATGGCATATCGGGGAAATTTCCACCACGCATCCAGGCAATCTGAATCACCCGGCCGTCATCTTCGGGAATGTTGCTCCAGGTTTGTGTGGCGTAATAATTTTTACCGAAGTCACTTTTCATTTTGGCGGTTTCGGGCGAAAATTCCTCGCTGTCGAAGTTGCCAATCAAATAGCTGCCATCACCATCGAACAGCACCCACTTGGTTTCTTCGGGGCGGTTGCTCACCTGCATCGGAATTAAATCGGGGCATTCGTAAAACCCGAAAATATGACTTTTGTACTCCCAATCCACCAGGTTTTCCGAAGTGTAAAACGAAACGCCTTTCGACCGTTCTTCTTCTGAGGTTTTGCGGTACAACACCATTACATATTTTTGCGAAGGTTCGTGCCAAATCACTTTCGGGTCGCGGGCATCGTCAGTTTCATCGAAAGGAATGATCGGGTTTCCTTCATACTTTTCCCAGGTTCTTCCCTTGTCGGTGCTGTAGGCGATCCGCTGTCCGCAATGCTGACTGGTGTAAAAGGCAATTAGCGTTTTCACATCGCCCTGCTGTTTTCCCAGCAGATTTTTATCGTCCACTATGGCCGAACCCGAAAACGCTGTGCAATACTCTTTGTCTTCCGAGTTTTCATCGGGGTAAAGAGCAATGGGCAAATGTTCCCAGTGAATTAAATCGGTGCTGATGGCATGTCCCCAGTGCATGTAGCCCCATTCTTTTCCCTTGGGATTATACTGGTAAAAAAGGTGATATTCCCCATCGTAATAAACCAGCCCGTTGGGATCGTTGTGCCAGTTTTCCTCAGGTGTGAAATGAAACTGAGGCCGGAACAGTTCGTTGTAATAGTTTTTATCCGGTGCCGAAGCGGATAATAGAAATACCGACGCCAGTGCAAACAAAGAAATTAAACCATTCTTCATAGCGTATATTTTTTCTGAATTTTGGTCTGTTAATACGGTGTGCAAGATAGAAATTTATTACGTTTATTGAAGTTTTTTCATCTCATTCTCTATGTATCTTTCCAGTTGGTTTTAACTTCTTCAATTCACGAACACTCCATATTCCTTTAATACATTCCATTTCATAAAAGGTACGTTTCAGGTCGTCATCAATTTTTATCAACTCAACAATATGAGCAAACGATAATTTCGAGATGATCTTTTCCGGAGGAACCGATAATTTCTTCTGTGATTTATGCTCGATATCATTTGGTCTTTCAATTAATGCAGACAGTGTCTGCATTATTGGGAAATCACTTTGTACAA
>CAZCPH010000277.1:0-4791 GCA_964500105.1 uncultured Mariniphaga sp.
TGCCTAAAGCACGGGAAGTGATCAATCCGGAAAAAGAATATGCAGTTGACTGCTCGTTGTTTACCTCCAACCCCCACATCCAGTTTTGCTGGGTGTAATTATCGAAACCCAGACTGAACTCTTCAGGCGACATAATAAAATAGTTCTGCCGTGCCAGTGACGCCATCTCTGCGGCAGTTTCCCATTGTTCCGTTTCGAGTGCAACACGTGCCCAAACTCCTCTGGCCACGTTAAGTGTGGGATCTGAAATATGTCTTCGCGGCAAGTTGCTTTCCTCAAACAATTCAACCGCCTGTTGCAGGTCACTGGTAATCTGCCGGTAAACCTCAGCCACAGACGACCGTGGTTTTCCTTCGTTGGTGGCATCCGTATAAACCGGTACTCCGGGGCTGTTTTCATTGCCCGACCAGCTTTGCTGAAATAGCCGAACCAACTGAAAATAAGAATAGGCGCGCAAAGTAAGCGCCTGAGCTTTCAAATTCTGTTTCAGGCTTTCGCTTTCTGAAGCTGCATCATCAATATGGTTAATAACGCCATTTACATTGTAAATAATCCGGTAATAGAGTGACCATGCATACAATGACCGGTAATCGTTTGCCGTGCGGTTTTCGAAACGGTAATCGGCACCAAACCAGTGAAACTTTTCGATCACAATATCCTCACCCATCAAATCCACACACAAATCGATTGCCTTTACGCCAAACTGGTCGTGCTGATTTGAACCTCCGTGCTGACTTCGCATATCGCGTAAAACACCGTCGAGAACGGTTTGTGCACCCTCCACAGTTTGAAAAACAGTTACATCAGGAATTTGATTTGTTGGAGCTGTCTCCAGATAATCATCTGAACAAGAGGTCAAAAACAGGACAATTACCACGATGAAACAGCAAATTTTTCTCATTTCTCCCATTTTATAATTGAACATCAATTCCGACCGACAGTGTACGAACAGGCACATACTCTTTTGCATATGAACCATTGAAGGAAAACTGAGGATCGAGCCCTTTACGCGTAGTGAACAAAGCCAGATTATCTGCCGTAATCTGCAAGCGCACCGAACCAATATTCAATCGGGTAACCAAATCGTCAGGAACCTGAAAACCCAACGAAACATTTCTTACTTTCAAAAAACCGGCATCAGCCAAAAACCGGCTTGAACGCCTGTTGGTGTATGTATCGCCGTCAATTGCCGGAACGTTTGTCATTCTGTTTTCAGGAGTCCAGCGGTTTAACATATCCCGGTGAAAATTGTAGCCAAACTGTCCGGCGTGTGTTAGCCATAAATACCCCTGGTCTATCACCTTTCCGCCAATTCCGAAACTCATTAAAACAGAGAGATCAAAACGATGCACCCTGAAATAGTTGTTAATTCCGCCAAAAAGATCTGGTATTGAAGATCCTACGTAATACCTGTCTGCACTGGCGTAGGAATCTGTCATTCCACGCTCTTCTGCCCCCGGAATATCATAAAACCAGAGCGATTTCCCTGTTTCCGAATCAACTCCGGCAAAATCCTCAATCCAAAAATCATAGATTGAACGGCCAACTTCCCACCGCTGATTTCCATTGATGATGTTTTCCTGCGGCAACTCCTTAATACTGTTTTTAAAATGCCCCAAATTCAAATCCAGATTCCAGCTCATATTTTTTGCGTTGACGAGCAAACTTCCAATTTCCAGATCAAATCCTACATTTGACAACCGGGCGATATTTGCGTCGATTGATGTAGTTCCGGTGGAAGGTGGTAATGGCTTTTCAAACAGCAAATCGCTGTTATTCCGGCTGTAAAACTCAAAACCAACAGAAAAACTGTCGTAAAACGTTGATTCAAAACCAATATTCAATGAGTTCAGGGATTCCCAGGTCAGCCCTTCAGTTGCCAACCTGCTGACCAGCAATCCCGGATAATCGATATTGTTTAACCCGGTTTGGTACAACCCCTGATATCTGTAATACGAACCAATTTTATCGTTACCCTGTTCGCCGTAACTGGCTTTCAACTTTAACAAATTCATTTCAGGAAAATTCCGCATAAAAGCTTCCTTTGAAACAATCCAGGCCAATCCCAGCCCCCAGAAACTCCCCCATCGCACATCCCTGGCAAAACGGGAATTTCCGTCGGCACGCAGGTTGAAGCTTGCAAATAGACGCTGGTTGTATGCGTAATCAATTTTTGCAAGAAAACTTTCAAGCCGGTAATTGTCTTCGTAAGAACCGGAACCTTCTCCAATGGCAGCTCCATCCAGTTCAACCAGGCCGGGAAAAGGAAAGCCGGAACGGGTTGCCGAAAGTACATTGAACTTGTAACTGTAGTTTTCATGACCTGCAAGCACGTCAAGAGTGTGTTCTTCGAATGCAAGCGTGTAATTTAACAGCTGATTGGCCGTGTACGAGAATGTCCGGGTGGATTCGCGGGATGAGCGGCCGTTAAAGTTTTGTCCGTCGCCATATTTCATGTTCTCGTGAACCAAACCTGAAAAGGTGAAATGATTGGCCCCCACAGATGTTTTAAACGTCAGATTGTCTGCAAGTTTAAAATCGATAAAAGACCTTAAGGTAAACACATCATTTTTGAACAGTCTTTTATCGAATTCAACAGACCCCAACGGATTTACATTTGAAGCATAAGCACGGGTTCTGCCAAAACCTGTACCAAAATCGTAGAGCTTTCTTCCTGTGGCATCTGTCTGCACCTTGCCTGCCAGGTCATACAAATAAACCGGGTAAATGGGGGCAATATTTCCGGCAAACATAAACGAATTCAGATAAGAAGTGCCAGTTGAAACGGGGTAATTCTGTTCGGAGAGAGACCCTGAAAAATTCGCACCGGCAAATATTCTGTCGCTAATTTGCGTTTTAACATTCACACGCAATGCATAGCGTTTCAAATCAGAAGCTTTTATAATTCCCTCTTCATCCAATACGTTTCCCGACAAAAAATAGCGGGTTTTATCGCTGCCTCCCGAAGCATTCAGTGTGAATTCACTCCGCAAACCCGTTGTAAACAACTCATCCTGCCAGTTATCGTCCCATAACAGTTTTGCGCCGGAGTTTATTTTTCCATCCTGACCAACAACCTCACTATCAGGCACATTATAAGCATTATATCCACCCAAAACTGAAACAAGTTGCTGCTGAGCCGTTATACCGGCTTCCTGCCAACCGGTACCACTGGCTGCCAGTGCATTTCTGATTCCCTCCCACTGCAACTCGTAATATTCAGGAACGGTAACCTTTTCGTAATCGGGAATTGCCCTGTTTGACATGCCGTATCTCACCTTAAAACCGAGCTGTGAAGTACCAGGACTGCCTGATTTTGAAGAAAGAATTATAACGCCGTTTGCAGCTCTTGATCCGTAAAGAGCGGTAGCCGAAGCATCTTTTAAAATTGAAATCGATTCAATTTCAGAAAGCGGAATTGCTGACAGATTTCCATCGTATGGAAAGCCGTCAAGTACAATCAACGGACTGGCGTCTCCGAATGTACTGAATCCCCTGATACGGATTTCAGCGTCCTCTCCGGGCTGGCCGGATCCGCCCGTTGCCATTACACCGGGCGACAAGCCCTGCAGTGTTTTGGTAAACCCAGCCGTTTGAAACCGGTCAAGCTGAACATCATCAATTGTGCTAACTGATCCGGTGTAGTGTTCCTTTAATGATGTTCCGTATGCGACCACTACAACCTCGTCAACACCAACTATATCAGGTTCCAGCACAACATCCAGCACCGTACCTGAAACAACGATTTCGAGCGTTTTCATACCAATGTGGGAAAAAACAAGTGATGGTGTTTCTTCGGAAAGATTCAAGAAATAATATCCATCCTGGTTTGTAACTGTTCCGAGAGATGTACCTTTGGCAACAACCGAAACACCGGCAACAGGCATGTTTGTAACCGCCGCTGTTACCACACCGGAAATTCTTTTTACCTGGGCATTAACAGAGAACATGCAAAACCAGGCGACAAAAAGAACCGCCAGTACTTTTTTTAACATTTAACAGAAATTAAGTTCAGCTCTCTATTACACGCTGACAAAACTAATAAAAATTGTGATTTTCTGAATCCCTTTTTAACGTGAAACATACCGGAAAATGATCACTAACTCCGCCATAATAATTTGGGCCGCCATATGTCCGGTTGGGCGATACTTCGCCATCACTGTTTCTGTATTCCATCCAGGGTTTTTGGTAGATGAACCCTTTGTCGTTAACAACCCTAAACCCTTCGTCATCGAGCAAACCCGAAGAAACAATCAGGTTGTCGAGCATATCCCAGTTTCCGCGGAAGTTGTAGCTTCCCCTACCTTTTTCAAAATCGGGGTACATCAGATTGATCAGTTTCGCTCCGGAAGCTGACGGCGACTGTGCTTCAATAATTTCCAGCAGGCTTTTATTATCAGGCTCATCGTTTAAATCACCCATAACAATGATGTGGGCATTTGGCTCTGCAGCCATCACCAAATCGAGCTTTGCCTTTAAAATTACGGCAGCTTTCAGTCTTTTGGGTTCTGTTTGTGCCAATCCGCCACTCCTCGACGGCCAGTGGTTCACAAAAATATGAAACTCTTCCTGATTGCCGGTTTGTCCCTTTACATACAATATATCGCGGGTAGTATAACCCGGATCATCTTCAAAATGAACCGGTACGGTATAATAATCTGAAACCGTAAACTCATCAGGACGGTATATTAACGCACAATCAATGCCCCGGTGATCGCGACTTTCCTGATGAACCATTTTGTAATTGCCATTGGCCAGCAAACCGGTTTTAACCAGGTCGTTCAGTACTTT
>CAZCPH010000278.1:0-3182 GCA_964500105.1 uncultured Mariniphaga sp.
ATACTTTCCATTTATACGTCCCACAATTTCATCCACTTCGCTTTTCATTTGCTGATACTGATCAACACCAATACGTGACGGGACAGCCAGTAAAACCAGTGTAACCTTATCGCGGTATTCCGGATATTCCTGCAAAAAATATTCAAATGCCTGTAAGCGGTTAATCAGCCCTTTGGTATAATCAAGACGATCAATGGAAAGGATAAACTTGGTTTCGGGATAAAGCAAATAGTAGCGCTCCAGTTCTTTACGCACTTCCGATTTGTCGCGGACTGAACGTTTTTGCGATTCCAATGCCGAATCATGAAATTTATCGTAGTCAATTCCCATGGGGAAATTATCCACTTTTACAATCCGGTTGGGCAAATTAATTTCATTTATATTGATATCGTACCCCAACAGACGGCGTACCGAACTCATAAAATGCCGTTCATAATCAAATGTATGGAAACCAAGCAAATCGGCGCCCAACATCCCTTTTATAATTTCATTCCGCCAGGGCAAAATCCGAAATAACTCATACGAGGGAAACGGAATGTGTAAAAAGAAACCAATGGTGACATCCGGGAATTTTTCTTTGATCATTTGCGGTAACAACAACAGATGATAATCGTGAACCCAGATTTTATCCACACCTTCCATATTTTCGGCAATCACATCGGCAAATTTCTGGTTCACCCTTTTGTATGCCTGCCATTGTTCCTCTTCGTATTCAACAAATTTCGTAAAATAGTGAAATAAAGGCCAGATGGTTTTATTGCTGAATCCTTCGTAGTACAATTCAACTTCCTCTTCGGTAAGGTTTACATCAACACACTCTTCCTGTTTAAGTGCTTTATTCACTTTTTTAACCTGTTCACCCGATAAATTTTCCTTGTCAACACCCGACCAGCCAATCCAAAGGCTCTCGAATGATTTGCTAACTGATATCATGCCTGTTGCCAACCCTCCGACACTTGGTGTTACCTCCACGTTTTCTCTGGAAATATTTATCTGAACCGGTAATCGGTTTGAAATAATTAGAAATCGACTCATAGTTTTTCTATATTTGTTCGCCATTAAATACTAATAAAAACACGTATTTGTCAAAGTTAAACAAAAAGAAGCAAAAAAAATAATGACAAATCTGGATTACGGAATTATAGGAAATGGAAAAAGCGCAGCATTAATTTCAAAATCAGGGGCCTTGGAATGGCTTTGTCTGCCTGTTTTTGATTCGGCATCGGTTTTTGCAAAGATTTTGGACCAGGAAAAAGGTGGAAGTTTTGAGATACTCACAACTGAAGATTATTACTACACCCAGAAATATATTCCCAAAACCAACATTTTAAGTACAAAATTTTCAAACGGAACCGACAGTTTTGAGGTCATCGATTTTATGCCGCGGTACCACTATCACAACGGCAGGTTACAAATCTATACACCACCAGATGTTATCCGGTACATTAAACTGAAATCGGGGAAACCCAAATTCAGGATTCATTATGATCCCCGGCTGGAATATGCAGAACGTAAAACCATTACCGAGGTCAGAAAAGAATATGTAAAAAGTTTTACCCGTACAGGTGCATATGATTCGCTCTACCTATACACAGATATTGATCTGAACAAGGTAGTAAACGGTGAAGAGGTGGAACTGAACCGGGATACATTTTTTCTTATCAGTTACAATCAGAAGCTGCTTAAACAAACCCTTGAGCGAGCCTATCTGAAACTTCAGCGAACGAAGGTATACTGGCTAAACTGGTCGGAAGACACCCACAGATTCAGTGAATACAACAATGAAATACTTCGTAGTGCACTGGTTTTAAAACTCTTGAGTTTCGACAAAACGGGTGCGGTTTTGGCAGCCATTACCACATCGTTGCCCGAAACCATTGGTGAAATCAGAAACTGGGATTACCGTTTCTGCTGGCTTAGAGATGCTTCGATGGTGATTAAAATTATGACCAAAATAGGCCACTGGAAGAGTGCACAGCGGTTTCTGAATTTTATTATCGATGTGGTGTCAGACAAAGATGAGAAAATCCAGATTATGTATGGCATCAACAAGGAAAAAAACCTTCGTGAACGGATTCTCACGCACCTGGCCGGCTATGAAGACAGCGCCCCGGTAAGGATTGGAAATGCTGCCTACAAACAAAAGCAACACGATATTTACGGTATTCTAATGGACGTGATTTACCAGCAGTTCAGCCTTTTTGAAGTTTCGCTTCAAAACAGTGAAGAACTGTGGACCATTACCCGTAGCATTGTGCGTATTGTGCGTAAAAACTGGCGGAAACCCGACCGCGGAATCTGGGAAATACGCACCGAACAGCGCCATTTTGTATTTTCCAAACTGCTTTGCTGGGTGGCCATCGACCGGGCAATAAAGGTGGCAAAACTAATTAAACGCCACGAATATGTTGAGAAATGGGAAAAACTTCGTGAAACCATCTCCAACGATATCATGAAAAAAGGCTGGAACGACGAAGTTCAGGCATTTACACAAGCTTACGGCTCGAAAGATCTTGACGCTTCTACCCTGCTCATGGAAAATTACGGATTTATTGAGGCTTCAGACCCACGTTTTGTCAGCACGGTTAAACAAACGCAGAAAGAACTCAGCCGCAACGGATTAATGTATCGTTACAAAAACCGCGATGATTTCGGACTTCCCACATCGTCGTTTACCATTTGTACTTTCTGGCTTATTCAGGCGCTCAATAAAATTGGAGAAAGAAATCAGGCGCGCGAACTTTTCGATCAGTTGCTCACATACAGCAATCACCTGGGATTGTTCAGTGAAGACATTGATTTTGAAACCAAACGGTTGCTGGGAAATTTTCCGCAGGCTTATTCACATTTAGCCCTTATTGAAACGGCCATGCTGTTTTCGAGAGACATTGAACTGAAAAGTAAATTCTGATTTTCACTTTTTTTCTGAACTTCCTGCAACAACTGATGTTTCATGCTTCACTAAAATAATTGTCATGAAAAAATGGATTTTGTCGGGAATATTTGCGGTTTTCTTTTGCTTTATTGCGGGTGCTCAGGATGATTACAATACTTTTTATACCAAGAGCCTGAGCACAAACAACACCGGAATGTATATTCTTGGTTCGTGGGCTGTAGCCAACATGGTTGCCGGCGGATACGGCTGGTCGCAAACCACAGGGCAAACCAGGTATTTCCATCAG
>CAZCPH010000278.1:3192-4783 GCA_964500105.1 uncultured Mariniphaga sp.
ATGAATTTTTTCTGGAATACGGTAAATCTCTCCATTGCCGGAATTGCACTTTACAGCAATCTTACTACCTCCTTCACCGATTTATCAGCAGCACAAATGCTGGAAAAACATACGAAAACCGAAAACCTTTATCTCATAAACGCAGGACTCGATGTTTTGTATGTCGGTACTGGTTTTCTGCTAAAACATCTGGCTACCCAAAAACCAAAACGGCACGATTTGCTGAAAGGTTACGGAAATTCAGTCATTCTCCAGGGAGGCTTTTTGTTTGTGTTCGATCTGGTAATGTGGAAGATACAGCATAATCATCGTTTGAACTTCATACAAAATCTGAGTTTTGATGTATTACCCGAAATATCAGGATTTCAATTGGCTTTGATAATCCCGCTAGACTGAATAAGAGCCAGCCAGTCAAAACCTTTTCATTTCATTTTTGTTTAGTTTACAACAAATAAATTCAAACAAAAAAAATGAATTTGAGAGGACAAACATTTGAAAAAGTGGATATAAAAGTTACCCGATGGATGAAAAACAACGGGTTAAGATTGCTTAGACTGAGTATCGGGATTATCTTTTTCTGGTTCGGATTCCTAAAATATTTCGAAGGATTGAGCCCCGCAGAAGATATTGCCACCAAAACCATCGATACCATGACTTTCGGAATTCTTTCGGAAAAAGTTATTTTGTATGGCCTGGCAACCTGGGAAGTTCTCATTGGCATAGGATTAATTTTCAAAATTTTTCTACGTGAAACATTGCTGTTGCTTTATTTACAAATGATTGGAACCTTCATGCCGGTATTTCTTTTTCCCGATGAAGTGTTCGCGGTATTTCCATATTCTTTAACCATTGAAGGTCAATACATCATTAAAAACCTTGTGGTGATGAGTGCGGGAATTGTGCTGGGAGCAACGGTAAGAGGCTGGAAATTCGATTCGGCAACCGAAAACGGAAAATGAACGTAGAAACTAGAAAAATTTCATGAAAAAAATTCTGCTAACCGGCGCAACCGGATATATCGGGAAAAGACTACTGCCTGTTTTTCTGAAAAAAGGACATGAAGTAATTTGTTGTGTCCGCGACCGGCAGCGATTCGATGTTTCGACATACAAAACAGAGAACCTTAAAATTATTGAGGTCGATTTTCTGAAGGAAGAGACACTTACTAAAATCCCGGATGACATTGATGCGGCTTATTTTCTTATTCATTCCATGTCGGCTTCAACCGGCGATTTTGAAAAACTGGAAGCCACCGCAGCAGAAAATTTCAAAAACCGTGTAGAGCAAACAAAAGCCAAACAGGTTATTTACCTCAGTGGAATTATTAACGAAGAAAAGCTCTCTAAACATCTCAGTTCCAGAAAACGGGTGGAAGAAATTCTGGCATCGGGAAACTACAATCTGACTACCCTGCGGGCAGGAATAATTGTGGGTTCGGGAAGCGCATCATTTGAAATTATGCGTGATTTGGTTGAAAAACTTCCGGTAATGATTGCCCCAAAATGGCTCAAAACCAAATCGCAACCCATCGCCATTCGCAACGTGATTGAATTTTTGACGGGCGTTCTTTTAAATGAACAAACTTACAACC
>CAZCPH010000279.1:0-4747 GCA_964500105.1 uncultured Mariniphaga sp.
TCGATGACCTCTTTTTCGCTTTGCCATTTGGCGCGCAGGTGCGATTGTTGTTCCTTCAAATTTGAAATTTCTTCACCCAGTGAAGCCAGCTTTTTATCGTCTTTTTCCCGTTTAATGGCCTCGCGCTCAATTTCAAGTTGTTTGATGCGGCGTTCAATTTCATCCAGTTCTTCGGGCACCGAATCCATTTCGAGGCGCAGTTTGGCAGCGGCTTCATCCATCAGGTCGATGGCTTTGTCGGGCAAAAACCGGTCGGAAATGTAGCGCTGCGACAATTCGACGGAGGCAATGATGGCATCGTCTTTTATTCGCACTTTATGGTGACTTTCGTACCGTTCCTTAATTCCGCGCAGAATGGAAATGGCGCTCAGCGTATCGGGTTCGTCCACATGCACCACCTGGAACCTGCGTTCGAGCGCTTTATCTTTTTCGAAATATTTTTGGTACTCGTTAAATGTTGTGGCGCCAATGGCACGCAATTCACCCCGTGCCAGTGCAGGTTTCAGAATGTTGGCAGCATCCATGGCGCCTTCGCTTTTTCCGGCGCCAACCAGCGTGTGAATTTCGTCGATAAACAAAATCACCTCCTCGTTGGAATGCACCACTTCGTTCACCACTGCTTTCAGCCGCTCTTCGAATTCGCCTTTGTATTTGGCACCGGCAATCAATGCTCCCATATCGAGCGAAAATACCTGTTTTGTTTTCAGGTTCTCGGGTACATCGCCACGCACAATCCGGTGCGCCAAACCTTCGGCAATGGCGGTTTTTCCGGTTCCGGGCTCGCCAATCAGAATGGGATTGTTTTTGGTGCGGCGGGAAAGAATTTGCAGAATCCGCCGGATTTCCTCATCGCGCCCGATTACCGGATCCAGTTTCCCGGAACGCGCCCTTTCGTTCAGATTCAGGGCAAACCGGTTCAGCGAATTGAAACGATCTTCGGCAGTCTGGCTGTCCACTTTCGATCCTTTTCGTAATTCCTGAATGGCTTTTTGCAAATCTTTTTTGGCAATTCCGTTGTCTTTCATCAGCCGGCTCACTGAATCGCCCGCATCGAGCAGCGCCAGTAAAACGTGTTCTACCGAAACATACTGGTCGCCCATTTCCTGAGCCAGTGCCAGCGCTTTTTGCAGCGCCCGGTTGGCTGTGGTTGAAATGTAAGGTTCACCGCCCGTAACCCGCGGATATGATTCAACGATTTTATCGGCCGCCTGCTGAAAAACAGACGTGTTGACTCCCAGTTTTTTCAATAAAAACTCCACCACATTCTCAGCAGAATGCGTTAATCCTTTTAAAATATGACCGGTTTCAATGCTTTGCTGGTTGTTTCCCTGTGCAATTTGAAACGCCTGTTGAATAGCCTCCTGGGCTTTTATGGTAAAATTATTTAAATTCATGATATTTCTGCTTTAAAAATTCGGGATTCAACCTGCAAATTACAATCCATAATTTACTGACAGTCAATTTGTCACAAAGAATCACAAACAACATGAAAATATTTCTGCAAAGGGTGCTGCAACAGTGATATTTTGGCAGGAACCTGAGCTGAGATGGTAGTCAAAAAAGACAACAGCAAAATCTTTGACACAAAGAGTAACAAAATAAAAAGCGTAAAACGTGCAAGTAAAAGTTCTTCATTGTTTGCAATTTTCCTTCAAAATCAATCCAAATGAAGAAAACTACATTTTGATTAACTTCTGGGTCACCAGTTCTTTCCCCTCTGCAGTTACTTTTATCAGATATATGCCGTTTGAAACATCATTGATCTCAAACGACTGGGGACTAACAGTAGCTGTAATTCCGCATTTCTTGAAGACAGCTTTTCCAAACAGATCAGTAACAAAAACGTCAATCTGCCCGATGTCTCCAAAAGAAGACAAATCGACGTAAAATTTTCCGTAGAACGGATTTGGAAACACTTGTACTGTATTTCGCACAACCGGTTCTTCCTCTTTTTCCAAATTGGCTTGAATATCAATATTATCGATAGCCCAACCCCAGCCGTTCATGGTGTAGTCGGAAGCAAGCCTGAAGCGGAAAAGAACCGTGTCGCCGGCAAAAAACCCGGTATTTTCAGTTAAAACAATCACATTCTCCCTGAACATGCTTTCGTTTCCGGCGGTCTTTGATGTATTGTTCACTGTTCCACTTAAATAGGCTTCTCTCCAGAAGTCCCTGATTCCTGAATCGTAAGCAGGTACAAATGGCGACCAGGTTAATCCCCCGTCTTTACTGCCTTCTACTGCAACAAAATCCCAATGCAATTCTTCAGAAAAATCGGTATTGTTCTCACCGGGTTCCACCAGAACCACTTCATCGAAACGCATTTTACCGCCTTCCTGCAAAATAACAGGGTACTTCAGTTGTGTTATAAGGTTGTATTTTTCGTTTTTAAATGCCGATACAGAATAGGGATGAGCGGTATGAAGAATATTTCCGGAAAAACCGGTCTGACCGGAAACATAAAAATCTGCACCCACAAAATCGGAAAATTCTTCTTCAAAATCAGTGGAATAACTTTCAACAGCATCAAGCGGCTGAAACAACTGAACAGGGTAAAACCCGGTTGCCGGCAAATACTTTTTGTTCCCGTTGACCGACTTGTCTTCAGCTTTAATCCGGTACTCCAGTTCCACATTTTTGAATTCCTTTGGTTCCAGCTGAAGTGTGAGCGAATAAAAGTCACGTCCGGTTAACTTCAGTTTTGCCGGTGGTTGTAAAGTACCGTTCACCCGGTATTCAACTTCAACATTTTTAATTCCGATATTATCACTCGCCAAAACATTCAAAGTCAGAAATGCAGAATTTAATGAAACAATTTTTTGCGGGTTGTGTGCAATTGTTGGAGGAACATAGTCAGGTCCGACTGTGAATGAAAAATTCTTTTGTGGCGCCACGGTTGGAAACCTGTAAATTCGCCCGTTTTTCAATTTCGCCTCAAAATAGTAATCGATTTTCCCGGTAGAAAATTCAAGCGGAATAGCGCCCTGAAAACGGTTCGTAAGCGCAAGATGTGAAAGTTCGACCGACTGCGTTGTGTTGAAATTATCTGCAGAAAAAAAGATGCTTACCATCAAATCCTTCAGATTTTCTTCTGCTAAAACCTTAATTTCCAACGGTATACTGAACTGAGGCTCTTCAATATCTTTCAACGGTTCAAAATCAAAAACAAGAGCATTCCATCCAATTTCTTTCAGAATAGACAAAACTTCTGCATCCGGACGATGAACAGCAAACCCTTTGGCAGCAGCAGGCGCCATCAAACTCATTTCATCGGTTAAATGATAGACACTTGCTGCATCGTCCCATGCCGTTGGCGAATACAGACTAACAATCCTGATATCTTCTTCATTTTCTGCAGGCAAAACAAATTTTAATTTACCCGAAACAAGTTCTTTGTGCAACTGTGAAGACGGGCTTGGAAAAAGGTCTGGATTAACCAACTGCTGATTATTCGAATTATAAACATAAAAATCGAAAACTCCGGGAAAGTTGTTTCCGTTGTTTAAATACCCTTTTGTACCATCATCTTTAAAAAAGCCTGAAAAACCCAGGCCATGTGCCAGCTCATGCAACACAGCGGTTACAAAATCGTATTGATTGGCGGGTGTATTGCCGTCTGTCCCAAAATACCACGGAAGATTCTGATTGAAACGGCATATGATATCTGCACTGTTTGGGTTCATTTCGTAACCCGAAAGTTTTTCAGCCAGTGCAACCGGATAATAGACGTTCTGAAGGAGTGCTCCTTCAAAATTCATAAAAAAGGACGCCGGCCGGCTTTTGGCAACAACATTTGCACCCAGCGACTCCATTTTAAAAGTAACATGAACAGGTACAGCACTCAATAGCAAGCTTTCCCAAACCGATATTGCATAATTCAGGGCATAAACGGCCTCATCGGGTAAATTTACCGTTTTAACCAAAAAGCTGGTTTTTGTGCTTTCGGCAGATTTAAGCAATGTGCTGCCGGGCGGACCGACATATTTTCTGATAATAGCCTCTGAAGCAAAACTGACCATGTCGGTGCCTGAGATTTTCTGTGTTGGCTCAATTTCCTGAGCCAAAATACAGGAAACAGAAAATACAAACCCGATGATCAGAAGCAACTTTCTCATTTTATCCACTTTTTAAGGCCAAAATAAACCATAGCCAAAATAATGATAATGAGAATAATAGAAAGAAACAAAAACCTGATTCAGCGTTACCTGAAAAACACAAAAGACCAGAACAAAAAACTGATTTTAAACGAAAAAAAACTGATAGCAAAAGTTATAAAAACTGATGGAGATGGTACGATTTGCTGATCCTGGGATGAAACAAAATAAAGGATTTTTATAGCCCGTAAATCCTTTTCCGAAACCATTTAGTTCAAAATGTATGCAAATAAAAAAGAGCTACAAACTTTAACCTTTGTAACTCTTTGATTTTCAAGTGGGAACTACTGGATTCGAACCAGTGACCCCCTGCTTGTAAGGCAGGTGCTCTGAACCAGCTGAGCTAAGCTCCCTTTTTATTTTTCCTCAACCAGTGACCCTCCCGCTGTAGCGGGATGCTCTGAACCAGCTGAGCTAAGCTCCCTTTTTATTTTTCCTCAACCAGTGACCCTCCCGCTGTAGCGGGATGCTCTGAACCAGCTGAGCTAAGCTCCCTTTTTATTTTTCCTCAACCAGTGACCCTCCCGCTGTAGCGGGATGCTCTGAACCAGCTGAGCTAAGCTCCCTTTTTATTTTTCCTCAACCAGTGACCC
>CAZCPH010000280.1:0-4744 GCA_964500105.1 uncultured Mariniphaga sp.
GTTTTTTTATCTTATTTGTGTAAAAACGTCAAATTAGAGGGCATATTGCGACAATATTTTTTTGTGTTTTCCTTGTTGAACATTTTAGCAGGCCGGTAAGTTTTTATCTGAAACTATCGTTTAATTAAAAAATATTTTACGGAGATGAAGGAAACAACAGGAAAACCTTCCGGGAATAAAAACGGAACCCCGAAGGATAATAATGAATTGCCCGTTATCTCTTTTAAAACAGCCAAAGACTGGAGAAACTGGCTGGAAGAAAACCATAACAAAGAAAAAGGCATTTGGTTAAGGATGTATAAAAAGGGAACAGACAAAACTTCTGTAAACTATGAAACCGCTCTGGATGAAGCATTGTGCTACGGGTGGATTGACGGGCAGAAAAAAAAATGCGATAATGAGTCTTATCTTCAAAAATTCACTCCCCGCCGGTCGCGCAGCATCTGGTCGAAAAGAAATATTGAACATATCGAACGTTTGGAGAAAGAAGGGAGAATGCGGCCGGCAGGGCGGAAAGAAGTGGAAGCGGCAAAAGCCGACGGCAGGTGGGAAAGGGCTTATGATTCGCCGAAGAACATGCAAGTTCCGGAGGATTTTATTGCGGAACTTTCGAAGAATAAAAAAGCGCTGGCATTTTTTGAGGGGCTGAATAAAACGAACCGGTATTCCATTGCCTGGCGGCTCCAAACCGCCAAAAAGCCCGAAACGAGGGAAAAGCGTAAAAAAGTTATGCTTGAAATGATGGCAAGGGGAGAAAAGTTTCATTGAGCTTTGAGTTACCCTTGTTTTTCCCCGATTTTGCCCAGGTGGGTGTGCTTAAAATCGTCGGCATATTTCAAACCGTAACCAAATATCCGGTCCATGGAGCTGTGACCGAAAAGTATTATTCCTGCCAGCATCACTTCGGGAACGGAAATGAAATAGCCGACAATTCCAACAGCAACGGCAAAAGTCCTGAAATGAAAGAAGTTATACACCCAGGCTCCGGTTTTGGGTCCGAACAAATAGCCCAACATACTCAGGTCGGGCACCAGCAGAAAAATCAGAAATACCCACCAGTCGTAACCGATTACAAGGCTTAAAACATACGCCAGAACCAACATTCCGGCTTCTTCCAGCTGCAATAACGTTTTCATATTTGTATCGTTTTAATGTTCCGGCCCATTCAAATAATCCGGTCAATCCCAATCAATTTCCCAAATTGGTTGTTCGCCCAACAGGTGTTTCACAAAATAGTTCCAGCGCATTTTGGTGAAATACCTGCTGTGCCACCCCTGGTAGCCGTGCCGCTGGCTGGGGAAAATGAGCATATCGAACTGTTTGTCGGCTTTTACCAGCGCCTCGGCCAGCTTAAAAGTTGCCGACGGATTTACATTTTCATCGATGCCACCATGCACCAGCAGCAGTTTGCCTTTCAGGTTTGCGGCATTGGTGATGTTTGACTGCAGGTGATAGGCCGAATCAACTGGCCAGCCCATGTACATTTCGGGCCACCAGGCCTTTTCCATGCGATGGTCGTGGTCGGCCGAGCTGGCAACAGCTACTTTGTAAAATTCGGGGTATTTCAGCACAGCACGACCTGCGTCGTAACCGCCGGCCGAGTGACCGAAAATGCCCACACGTGTGGTGTCAACCCACGGAAACCGTTCCGCCAGCTGGCGCATGGCATGAATGTGGTCTTCCAGTCCGCCGCCCAGGTTTTTGTAGGAAAAGTTGTGAAATGCCTTTGAACGTCCTGACGAACCGCGGCCGTCAACCACCATCACCACAAATCCCAGTTCGGCCAGCGCCTGATTGCTGAACGCCGACCGGAATTCTTTGGGGAAAACCTGCGTGTGTGGCCCGGTGTAGCTGTTATCGATGATGGGATACTTCTTTTCCGGATTGAAGTTGGTGGGTTTCCAAAGCGCTCCGTAAATCGGTGTTTCTCTGTCGCCGGCAATGGCCTCAAAAATTTGTGGCGGACTCCAGTGTTCCAGTCCTGACAGGTATGTCCTGCCTATTTCAGTCAGAATTTTTCCTGTTTCTGCATCTCGCAATACCGTTGTGGTTTCGGTAGTTACCGAAGAGAAATTGTCGGTAAAATATTTTCCGTCGGGTGAAATACTCACAGCGTGGTGCAGTGGTTCGGGAGTGAGTCGTTTTAAATTTTTTCCGTTGAATGAAATGCTGTATAAATTCTGAAGATACGGATTTACCCCCTCTTCTTTCCCTGAAGCAGTGAAAAAAATCGTTTCACTGTCTCTGTCGATTCGTTCAATTTCATTGATATAGTAATTTCCGTTGGTAAGTGGGGTTACTTGTCTGGTTTCCAGGTTCAGGCTGTACAACTGCCGCCAACCGTTTTTTTCCGACAGAAAGAAAATTCGGTTGTCTTTTTCCGAAAGCCGGTAGCTGAAATTATCGATGTTGGTTTCGCTGGATTCTGAATAAAGCAATTCAAGAACTTCATTTTCAAGGTCAAAGGCATAGAGGTTGATTTGCTGAAAACCGCGCACCGGCTGATAGAGATAAACTTTTCCCGATGTTTCCGACCATTGCATGGAAATGGCATTGATGTGTGTTCCGGGAGGCAACTGCGGCCTGACGATTTTCCCGGTTTTTACGTTGAAAAATACCGGTTCAAGGTAAACCATGCCTGTGTCGCCCGGAGAACCGCGGTAATAGGACAGCAGTTTGGGGCGGTACAGTGTGTCGATGCTCCAGTCGAGCAAATACATTTTTTCAGCCGTGCGCAGGTCGCAAACATTGGCAAAAATCCATTGGCTGTCGTCCGACCAGTCTGCCGAAAACCGTTGTGGCCGCTTCCCGTTTTCACCTTCAATAATGTCGTCCCAGCCATAGTACGAAGCATATTCATACCCTTTTTCGCCGTCGAAACTGAGCTGTTTGGTTTGGTTTCCATCCGGTGATTTAATGAAAAGGTTGTAATCTTTTGCGAATGCAATCCATTTTTTATCGGGCGAAGGTTTTTCGTTTCCGTTGGGCCTTTCACTTCTTTCTGGTTTTTTCAAGCTATTGTTTTTTGAATCAAACAAAAACCGTTTGTTTTTTGCCCGAATCAGGATTTCCCCGGCGCCTTTATATTCGAGCACGGTAACCGGCAGATCATTCGACTTAACTTCTTCTCCCAGCGAATCGGTCAGCAGTCCGGCCAGTTTTTGGTGGTCGAACAGTTCTGTCTTTTCCAGACCGGGGAAAGAAATTTTCATGAACTTTTTTTCATCAGGACGCTGAACAATGTACCAAACACCAGAGTTTTCGGGCAACCAGTTGGGTTGGATGTGTGTATTGAATACTTTTTTATTGTACAGGTTTTCGGAGAGAAAACTCACTGCCCGGGCATAGTTAGCTTTGGTTAAATCATTCTGACCAAACAAAAACAGATGGAAAAAAGTAACAAGGGAAATGGTAAAAAACAGTCTCATGGTTTATTCGATTTTGAAAGCCATAAAACTATACAACTTTGTTAAATGATGCGGTAATTTTTAAGCCGGAATTTTACTTCAGATTTAAATAGCTGTTTTTCATCGCGTTCAGTTTTTCTTCATCATCGGCTACTGCGCGGGTGGTAAACATCATTACGCCTGTTGATTTTGAAGCCAGGCCGCCTATCAGTACAGTTTCAAATTCGGAAGCCGAAACGGTGTACGGATTATTGTAGGCCTGCACAATGGGCCAAACCTTTGGAATTTTTCCGTATTCAATGTCCATCCGGGAGCAAAACCAGGTGATGTTTTCTTCCACCCATTCCGGTTCACGACCCATGCGGGCATGGTAAACCATTGGCGAAAACACATCGAAAAAATTGCGGAGCAGGTCGTAATCGAGTCCCAGAATACGGCGGCGTGCGCCATCAAATTCCTCGTCGGTCCATGGGCAGTGGTAAATACCCAGTAAAATTCCGGGTTTCACTTCGTTTATGATATTCCGGATTTCCACTGCCCAGTCGAGAATGATCTTGCAGCGCCAGTCGCGCCACTCCGAATCCAGATTATTCAGAATCCACTGTGCTTTTTCGGGTGTGGTTCCTTCGGGAATTTCCATTCCGGTATCCAACGAAAACGTATGCAGGCAGTGGTCGCAAAAACAGGTTTCGGGCAAAATGGGTTCGGGCTCTTCAAACTGAGCGTGCCAGTGCACATAATCCATCCAAACGCCATCAATATCGAATTCCATCAGCAGTCTGCGCAACTGATTAAAGCGATAGGCTCTGAATCCCGGCTCGGTGGGGCAAACGCCCATAAACCACGATGCGGCTTCCACCTGCTCACCTTTTTCGTTGATGGCCCAGGCTTCGGGATGCTCTTCCACATAATTTTTGCCGTTGAGCGTGGCAAATTCTGCATATACTTTCATTCCTTCGGCTTTTGCCCGTTGCATCATTTCGTGACTGATGGAGCCGCTGTGCACAAAAATGGCATTTATGCCAAGCTCGGGCAGGCTGTATCCTTTGTCCCACAGCGGTTGCGGATGCCCGTACACTCCCTTCGCCTCAGTTTTGCCTGCCTGCTCTGTATTGCAGGAAATTGCTGAAAGTAAAGAGAATAAAACTGTTATGATGAGATAATTTTTTGTTTGTTGCTTTTTGAATTTCATAAACACAGTTTTTAGTGGATGTTTGAATTGCCGAAAAATTGCATGGTCAATATCAGGTTTTTTTTGGATAAAACCATAAAAGACATTGGTTAATAAAAACGATTTTAACCTGCACTTATGCAGCAAAATGTAGAAACAAAATATC
>CAZCPH010000281.1:0-4723 GCA_964500105.1 uncultured Mariniphaga sp.
GCACCGACTATGTGGCGGTTGACCGTATTAACGATATTATTTTACTGAAAAGCGACAGCCTGGAACGAACACCTGTTGAACTTTTTGAAGGAACGGCACCCAATACTGCAAAAACCATGTATATCTCCGACATGTCTGGAAAAACACTGCAACTGTTTACGGGACAGTTGCTGAACATGACTACCGTTCAGGGCACAAAATTGTATCGCATAACCAACAGAATCCGCAAAAACACGTTTGGTGCACCGGTTTTTGTTTCAACCCAAAAAACCATTGGCATCGCTTTTTCTGATGTGGTAAACTACGAAATGCAGAGTTTTGCCATCCCTTCCATTTACATTGCACGCCTTCTTGACAAACAAAATGAACCGCCCAAATCACTGGAGTCGCTTCGATCTGTTTCCAGTGAGGCAACAGCAGCCGAAAACCGGAAAATCAGAGGTCTTGTACTTGAAACCGATATGGGTAACATCACCATCAGACTTTTCAACGAAACACCCGAATACCGGGATAACTTCATTAAACTGGTGAAAGAAAACTACTACGACAGCCTGCTCATTCACCGTGTAATTTCCAATTTTGGCATTCAAACCGGCGCTGCCGACACACGTTATGCCGAAAAAGGCGACCTGGTGGGCTGGAAAGGTCCCGGCTACACCTTGCCTGCCCATATTGTTCCCGGTCTTTATCACAAACGCGGAATGATTGGCTCGCCCCGGAAACCCGATACCCAAAACCAGCGCCGGCGGGCCGACGGGTCGCAGTTTTACATTGTTACCGGCCGAAAATATTTTGACCAGGAACTGGATGACATCGAAAAGGAAAACAGCCACAAATTTACACCACAGCAGCGTGAAGTTTATAAAACAATTGGCGGTGCTCCGCACCTCGATGGCACTTATACCGTTTTTGGCGAAGTAATTTCAGGAATGGAAGTGGCAGACCGCATCGTTCAGGTGGAAACCGACCGGCAATGGCGGCCTATGGAGGATATCAGGCTAAAGAAAATACAGATTTTGAATTAAAATATTTCCAAAACCTCCATTCCATCTTGCAACCAGAAAGTTTTCAACCCTGCTTTTTCAGCTCCCACAATATTTTTTTCCAAATCATCCACAAACAGGGTTTCAGCGGGTTTAATTCCGGAAAGTCCTATCACTTTTTCATACGAAGCCAGGTCCGGTTTGCGCTCGTGAATTTCATGTGAATAAAAGTCTTTTACAAACAGGGAAGAAAATTCTATACCGTGCATTTCCCTGAATTCTTTATGAAGACGCCTGATGTGAATGGCATTGGTGTTACTGAACAAATAAACATTATAATTTTTACGAAGCCTTTTTAACATTTTCACCCGCTTTTGGGGTATATCACGAATCATGGCGCACCAGGCATCATCGATTTGCCGGTCGGTGGCATCCGGATTTTTTAAAATCTGACGGACACGCGACCTGAACTTTTCCGGCGTTGTTTTGCCTACTTCCAGTTCGTAAAAAACCGGATCGGCATAAGCCTGCTGCCGGTTCACCACGTCCGAATTTAATCCAAGGGCACTGAATGCGCGGATTGATGCATCAAAATCGAGATTGAGCAAAACATTTCCCAGGTCGAAAACAATGTTTTTGATAGTTGTGAGATTTGGCTTCATCTTTTTTTCTTTATGGCCACGAATATAAATATTATTTTTGCTTTTATTTCCATGCGAATCAACGGCAAACCATACCATACCATCTGGCTGAGCGATGAAAATTCATCGGCAGTGCAGATAATAGACCAGCGAAAACTGCCATTTGTTTTCGAGATTCTGGATTTAACAACACCGGAAGACTGTTTTTATGCTATTCGCGACATGGCCGTGCGCGGAGCTCCGTTAATCGGGATTACAGCCGCGTACGGGATGTACCTGGCCTTGCTCACTTTCAAAGGCGATGATCTGACCGGTTATCTTCAGAAAAAAGCCCTTTATTTAAAATCAGCCCGGCCAACTGCAGTAAATCTGGCTTACGCTGTGGATACAATGCTGGAATTCATTGAGAAAAATCTCCGGAATGCTGATCTGAAACAACTTGCCTTGAAAAAAGCAGAAGAACTGAAATCTCTCGAAATCAGTTTCAGTGAAAAAATCGGGGAATTCGGTCTGAAAATCATCGAAAAAATTTATCAGAAAAAGCAACAGCCGGTAAATATTTTAACCCACTGCAATGCCGGCTGGCTGGCCTGTATCGATTGGGGAACGGCAACTGCACCCATCTATAAAGCTCATCATAAAGGAATTCCGGTGCATATTTGGGTTGATGAAACGCGGCCACGCAACCAGGGCGCACGTTTAACCGCTTTTGAGCTCGGACAGGAAGGTGTTCCCCACACTGTAATTGCCGACAACACCGGCGGCCACCTGATGCAGCACGGAATGGTGGATTTGGTGATTGTGGGCAGCGACCGAACTACAGCTGCAGGCGATGTGGCCAATAAAATAGGCACTTACCTGAAAGCCCTTGCAGCAAAAGATAACAATGTTCCCTTTTATGTGGCGTTGCCTTCTTCCACTTTCGACTGGCATATGGAAGACGGAATTGCTGAAATCCCCATCGAAGAGCGTGATTCAGACGAAGTTTCCCATATTGAAGGCTGGACCGGAGACTGCACGCAGCAAGTGAGATTAATTCCCCAAAACAGCCCGGTTGCCAATTACGGTTTCGATGTTACACCGGCAAGATTGGTAACCGGTTTGATTACCGAACGTGGAATTTGCAAAGCGAATAAAGAGAGCATTCTAAAACTTTTTCCTGAAAACAAACAAAAATGAAAGTTGCAATCATTGGCGGCTCAGGCCTCGAAAATCCGGATATCCTGAAAAATCCAAAAGAAATTAGAGTTGAAACTCCATACGGAAAACCTTCATCTTCGTTTAAAACAGGACAGATTGAAGGCATTGAAGCAGCCATTCTTTCACGCCACGGAAGAAACCATGAAATTCCTCCTTCGCAGGTAAACAACCGGGCAAATATTTGGGCAATGCGCGAACTGGGTTGCACACATATTCTGGCGACAACAGCCTGCGGGAGTTTGCGCGAAGAAATCAGGCGGGGCGATTTGGTTATTCCCGACCAGTTTATTGACTTTACACGGCACCGCGAAGTTACGTTTCACAAAAGCTTTGAAAATGGCAACCTGCAGCACACCGCCATGGCTGAACCGTTTGATGCATATTTGCGCCAAAAACTGATTGAAACCGCTAAAAAACTGAACCTTCCATTTCACCAAAAAGGGACGGTAATTACCATAGAAGGACCGCGGTTTTCAACCCGTGCCGAGTCGAACATGTTCAGGCTTTGGGGTGCCGATATAATCAACATGTCAGTGGCTCCGGAATGCATTCTAGCCAACGAGCTTCAAATTCCTTACGCGGCCATTGCTCTCAGCACCGATTACGACTGCTGGAAAACCGATGAAGAGCCGGTTACATGGGAAGAAGTGTTGAAAGTTTTCAACCAGAATATTGAAAACGTAATAACCTTGTTGAAACAAACCATCACAGAATTCAGATGATTACTTCTGCAGCCTGCTGAACAACATATCCAATATACAGATTTGGCATACTCTTTGATCAAATTTTTCGTTGTATTATGGCAACATACAGTTAGTACTATATAAATTCAGCCATCAAGCTTTGTTGGCTTTTTAATTCCCGGCGGCATCTTTTAAAAGGTGCCGCTTTTTTTTGCACAAATCACTATCTTTGCCCCTTCATTAAAAGAAAGAATTGCCATGCTGGATAAAATCAGGGCTTTACACCAGGAAATTGAAAATACAACAGCTTCGTCGATGGACGAGGTAGAATCGTTGCGCATAAAATACATCAGCAAAAAAGGAACTGTTAACCAGCTGTTTGCAGAATTTAAAGATGTTCCCAGCGAAGAGAAAAAAGCTGTTGGCAAGGCACTGAATGACTTAAAAAACTTCGCACTGGAAAAAATAAACAGCCTTCGCGATTCCTTCGAAGCCAAAGGAACCGAAGCTACCGGAACAGACCTTACCATGCCCGGCGAACCTTTAAAACCGGGAACCCGGCATCCGCTTTCACTGGTGAAAAATGAAATCATCAATATTTTTGGCAGACTTGGATTTACCGTTGCCGAAGGCCCTGAAATTGAAGATGACTGGCACGTGTTTTCGGCACTAAACTTCCCGCCCGAACACCCTGCACGTGATATGCAGGATACATTTTTTATTGAAAAAGATCCCGATGTGCTGTTGCGAACCCACACATCCAGTGTACAAATTCGTGTGATGGAGCGCACAAAGCCGCCGATCCGTGCCATTTTCCCCGGCCGGGTTTTCCGCAACGAAGCTATTTCGGCAAGGTCGCACTGCATTTTCCACCAGGTGGAAGGTTTGTATGTGGACGAAAATGTTTCGTTTGCCGACCTGAAGCAAACCCTGCTCTATTTTGCCAAAGAATTATTTGGCGAAGAAACGCAAATAAGGCTGCGCCCCAGCTACTTCCCGTTTACCGAGCCCAGTGCCGAAATGGATGTAAGCTGCTCAATTTGTGGTGGAAAAGGTTGTAATGTTTGCAAATACACCGGCTGGCTCGAAATTCTGGGCTGCGGAATGGTTGATCCAAACGTGCTGGAAGCCTGCAATATCGACAGTCAGAAATATACCGGTTTTGCCTTTGGAATGGGCATCGAACGCATTGCCATGCTGCGTTACGGTATAAAAG
>CAZCPH010000282.1:0-4717 GCA_964500105.1 uncultured Mariniphaga sp.
TCATTTTCGACATGTGTTCGGCAGTAATCACATCTTTATTGCCGGTTGTAGTTACATATATATTGCCTTCCTGCAGGGCATCTTCCATGGTTTTTACTTCAAATCCTTCCATAGCGGCCTGCAGGGCACAAATCGGGTCAATTTCCGTAACAATTACGCGTGCACCATATCCGCGCATCGATTTGGCGCAACCTTTACCCACATCGCCATAGCCCGCAACAACCACAACTTTACCGGCAATCATTACATCGGTAGCACGTTTAATCCCGTCGGCCAGCGATTCGCGGCAGCCGTAAAGGTTATCGAATTTCGATTTGGTTACCGAATCATTCACGTTGATGGCAGGGAACAGCAGTTTCCCTTCATCTTTCATCTGGTACAGACGATGCACACCTGTAGTGGTTTCTTCAGAAACGCCTTTTAATTCTTTGGCTGCATTGTGCCAGCGGTTTGGTGTTTCATCCAGAATGCGTTTCAGAATTTTGTTCAGTTCTTCTTCATCTTCTCCGCCTGCAGGTAAATCCAATACAGATGCGTTTTCTTCAGCCTCGTATCCCCGGTGAACCATCAGGGTGGCGTCTCCGCCGTCGTCAACAATCAGGTGCGGGCCATTTCCGTCGCCAAAATCAAGAGCCTGTTCTGTGCACCACCAGTATTCTTCCAGTGTTTCGCCTTTCCAGGCAAAAACCGGAATTCCGGCATCTGCAATGGCTGCGGCAGCATGATCCTGTGTGGAAAAAATATTGCAGCTTGCCCAGCGCACTTCAGCTCCCAGTTCAACCAGCGTTTCAATTAAAACGGCAGTTTGAACAGTCATGTGCAGGCTGCCCATAATCCGGGCACCTTTAAGTGGTTTTTCGGATCCGAATTTTTCGCGAATGGACATTAAGCCCGGCATCTCTTTTTCTGCGATGTCAATTTCTTTGCGGCCAAATTCAGCCAGCCTGATGTCTGCAACTTTGTATTTCAGTTTTTCGTTTACTGTTACTGTCATTTTTTTTCAACTAATTTAAATGGTAAAAAAGTGGTGCAAAGGTAACAATTTTCAAATGATGAAAAGTTGGAACCATTTTCCCGGTTTGGTGCTGTTTAATTTCCCATATCAGAAAGAAACTTGATTCGCATCAGCCGGATATCGTCTTCTGAATATTCATCTTCACCAAGTTCTTCCAGGGCTTTTTCAATTGAGTCGTCTTCTGCTTCCCTGAAATATTCGAATACTTCATCCTGATGTTCTTCGTCGAGTACATCGTTTACGTAGTAATCGATATTGAGCTTGGTGCCTGAATTTACGATGGCTTCAACTTCTGAAATCACATCTTTAACTTCAACACCTTTTGAATTTGCAATATCGTCGAAAGACAACTTGCGGTCGATGCTTTGAATAATGAAGACCTTCATTTTTGATTTATTGGCCACTGTTCTGACCACAAAATCGTCGGGACGTTCGATTTCATTTTCGTCCACATAGGTTTTAATCAGGTCAACAAATTCTTTTCCGTACCGACGGGCTTTCCCCTGTCCAACCCCCTGAATCTTCTGTAATTCTTCAATGGTTATCGGGTATTGAATCGACATGTCGGCCAGCGACGGATCCTGGAAAATAACAAACGGTGGAAGATTTTTTCGTTTGGCTACCTTTTTGCGTAAATCTTTCAGCATGGCAAACAATGCCGGGTCTCCTCCTGTTGCTCCGGAAGGGGCACCTGTTGCTCCCGAATCATCATCTTCTTCGTATTCGTGGTTTTTTACCAGCAAAAAGCTTTCCGGTTTTTCCAGAAACTGGTGTCCCTTGTCGGTAACTTTCAGCAAGCCGTAGTTTTCAATGTCTTTGTTTATCAGGCCATTGATCATCGATTGTCTGAAGACGGCATTCCAAAACCGCTCGTCGTGGTCTTTGCCTGCACCAAACGATTTCAGGTTGAAATGCTTGAACGACTTGATGGCTGCAGTTTTATTGCCGATGAGGATATTGGCGATATGCTCGCCCTTGTATTTTTCGTTAACTTCCAAAATGGCATTCAGAGATCTGACCACTTCGTTTTTGGCTTCTACCTGTTCTTTGGGATTCAGGCAGTTGTCGCAATTTCCGCAGTTGCCCGGGTAAGTTTCGCCAAAATAGTGGAGCAGAATAATTCTGCGGCAGATTGCCGATTCAGCATAAGATACCGTATCCAGCAGCAGTTGTTTGCCAATTTCCTGCTCAGCCACAGGTTTTCCGTGCATAAACTTTTCCAGTTTCTGAATGTCTTTGTAGCTGTAAAAGGTAATGCACTGACCTTCACCGCCGTCACGGCCCGCCCGACCTGTTTCCTGGTAATATCCTTCAAGACTTTTGGGAATATCATAGTGGATAACAAACCGCACATCGGGTTTGTCGATTCCCATGCCAAACGCAATGGTAGCCACAATAACATCCACTTCTTCCATCAGAAATTTATCCTGGTTTCCCGAGCGTGTGGCGGCATCCATTCCGGCATGATATGCCAGAGCTTTAATCCCGTTTACCTGGAGGGTTTCGGCAATCTCTTCCACTTTCTTTCGGCTCAGGCAGTATATAATCCCCGATTTTCCCTCATTCTGTTTAATAAACCGGATGATTTGTGCTTCGGGCTTTACTTTTGGCCTGACTTCATAATACAGGTTTGCCCGGTTAAACGAGGCTTTAAATACTTCTGCATCAAGAATTCCCAGATTTTTCTGAATGTCGTGTTGTACTTTGGCCGTGGCTGTTGCTGTAAGGGCAACTATGGGTGCCTGGCCGATTTCTTCAACAATGGGTCTGATACGACGGTATTCAGGACGGAAATCATGTCCCCATTCCGAAATACAGTGGGCTTCGTCAATGGCGTAAAATGAAATGTTTATGTTTTTGAGGAATTCAATGTTTTCCTCTTTTGTTAACGATTCGGGCGCAACGTATAATAATTTTGTGCGGCCGGCCTGAACGTCGTTTTTAACTTCCTGTATGGCAGCTTTGGATAACGATGAATTCAGAAAATGCGCCACATAATCTTCTGTTTGCATTCCCCTGATGGAATCCACCTGGTTTTTCATAAGGGCAATAAGCGGGGAAATAACTATGGCTGTTCCCTCCAGTAAAAGCGCCGGCAACTGGTAAATCAATGATTTTCCGCCTCCGGTGGGCATCAGTACAAAAGTATTTTTTCCGTCGAGAACACTTTTTACCGCTGCTTCCTGCTGACCTTTAAACCGGTCGAAACCAAAATATTGTTGCAGGTATTCGGTCAATGAAATATCTTTATTCATAAAACTCTTCTCCCTAACTTCCTTCTTCTTTTTTAAGCGAATCCTAAATTATTAAAAGTAAGAAAAATGACAATACTTTTTTCGTTTTTTTATGATTTAATAGCAAACATTTAAATATGCCGGGCCGAAAAAAGGTGCGAATAGCAGGAAGTATTTATATTTGTGGAGTTTTTAAAATCAGGATTGATGAGTGAAGATACCAACAAAGAAGTACACAGCGGAAAGAAAAAGGGCACCACGAAAAAGCAGGGTATGAAAACTGCTTATGCTGAAATGTCGTTTCTGGAACACCTGGAAGAATTGCGCTGGCATATTATCCGGTCTGCCCTTGCTGTTATGTTGTTTGCCATTGTGGCTTTTATATTGAAAGACTTTATTTTTAATACCGTAATTTTAAACCCAAGAACACCCGAATTCTGGACCAACAGGATGTTTGCCCGGTTAGCTGATATGCTGGGCACTGACGCTTTACGGATTAACAGTGTTCCGCTTGAGCTGATCAGTATAAAAATTGCAGACCAGTTTATGACTCACATTATGGTTTCCATTATAGCAGGGTTCATCATTTCGGCACCTGTGGTTTTTTACGAATTCTGGCGTTTTATTAAACCTGCACTTTACGAAACTGAAAGAAAATACGCAGGAGGCGCAGTTTTCTTTACATCAGTTTTGTTTATGATGGGAATTCTGTTTGGCTACTTCCTAATTGTTCCGTTGTCCATACATTTCTTGGGTTCTTATAATGTAAGTGGCGATGTAACCAACCAGATCAATCTTCGGTCGTATATCGGTTCGGTTACCTCAATATCTTTGGCTTCGGGTGTTGTTTTTCTGTTGCCAATCTTTTCTTTTTTCCTTAGTAAAGTTGGAATTCTTACGCCACAGTTTATGAAAACCTACCGCAAACATTCTTATGTGGTAATGTTGTTGCTTTCGGCAATTATAACCCCGCCAGATATTTTCAGTCAGGTAATGGTGTTTGTTCCGTTATTTTTTCTTTACGAAATAAGTATCCTGATATCGAGGCGTGTCGTTAAAAAACGTGAAAAAGAGTTGGATGAAATTTAGGTCTCCCAATAAATTGCGTTATTTGTTGTCATGATTCTTCGGGCAGAAAATATTGTTAAGAAATACCGGAAACGCACGGTAGTTAAAGGTGTTAGCTTTGATGTCAAGCAAGGCGAAATTGTTGGTTTACTCGGGCCGAATGGTGCAGGGAAAACCACTTCGTTCTACATGATTGTTGGTTTGATCAGACCGTTGTCGGGGAAGATATTCATTGATAATGAAGATATTACCAGGCTACCTGTGTACAAACGTGCTCAGAGAGGTATTGGTTACCTTGCTCAGGAAGCTTCTGTTTTCAGAAAACTGAGCATTGAAGACAACCTGAAAGCCGTTTTGGAAATGACCGATTACAGCAAGGAATACCAGCGGGAAAAAGTGG
>CAZCPH010000283.1:0-4710 GCA_964500105.1 uncultured Mariniphaga sp.
AAATCAGCTTTGAATGGAATGGGCACTTTGGCCTTTTTCAGTTCCAGGTTGTCCTGGGTTTCAAACATGGTGTTGTCTTTGTCACAGCCGGTAATAACAAGTATTGCCAAAACAAGTAAATACATTAGTGTTTTCATAATCGTAATTTTTTAAAATTGTTAAATGAAATAAAAAACTCATGATTAAAATTCTGAAAATAAATGCACGAAGTCCTTGTAATAAATGGAGATAAACTTTCACTTTTTGATGATTTCTTGTAAAATTTTGAGAAAACTTGCAATTTTTGAATTGGGTGGTGTTAGCCGGGTTAATTTTTAAACGAATGAATTCACCCCGGCACATTTACTTTTTGTATCGTTTATTAAAATACGGAGTTAAACCGGTTTTGTCAACAATTTCCAGGAAGCGTGGGTCATTATGTAGTTTTTTATAATCCCGATCAAGAATATAATCAATCGTTATCGGATGTCGGTTTTCATAAACTTCTTCAAGATAATGAATTGCCAAATCAAGAGAATCCATTTGTACTGCATACCAACAGTTGGGTGGATTTTTATACACCATTTGATAGATGCCTTTTAATCCCGATGATTTATAAACCGGTAAAACCTGGTCAGCATATGGTTTAAACTCCTCCCACAACGGACTTGTTGCAAAAATTTTCTGTATATATTGCAATGCCGAAATAGTATCACCTGCATTTAAATACCGCAAAAAAACAATGTGCTGGTAAAATGATTGATCACCTATCATACCCTCTACCAGTAATATTTCCTGCAGCGCTTCTTTAGCTTTGTTTGCATTATAATAAAAGTAGGAACTTGCTCTTCTGAATTTTATCGAATACGGGGCAATTTCCAAAGCACGGTTAATATATTTTCGTGAGAGGTCAAATTCACCAATGGTGTTCAACCATTCTGAATAATAGTAGAGGGCAACCAGATTATTACTGTCAATTTCCATTGCTTTTTCAAAATACTTCTCCGACTCTTCCCATTGCCAGTTTCCAATAGAATAAACCGCCCCAAGAATAGCGTAAGCGTCGGGAAGATTCTCATCGATTTCCAGCGCTTTTTTGGCTAGTTCAACAGCTTTTTCATAATTTTTTATGGGAATCTCTATATACCTGGTTTTATCGAAGTATGTATCTGCAAGTCCTGCGTAAGCCAATGCATAAGTTGAATCGGCATTTATGGCCTTTTCAAAATATTCGATACATTTTTCATATGAAACAATGCTTTGCAGATTCCAGTAATAGCGCCCCATTAAATAGTAATCGTAAGCCTGTGTATTATTAGTATATTTCTTTTCGATTAATTGTTTTTCTTCCGGAGAAATTGCTGCCTGTAACTTATCTGCAATTAGTTTGGCGATATCACTTTGCAATTCGAGTATGTCTTCCATATCCCTGTCAATCTTTTCTGAAAGAATATGCCGGTCATTTTTTGCATCAATCAGCTGAATGGTTACTCTAACTTTCCCTTCGTGGCGCTGCACACTGCCTTCCAACAGATAATTTACTTTTAGCTTTTTACCAATTTCAGGGGCACTCTCGTTACTTTCCCTGAATTGCTCCACTGATGTACGTGAGGTAACTCTGAGTTCACTGATTTTCGACATCCGGTCGAGAATATCTTCTACGACCCCATCGGCAAAATACCGGTTAGCTTCATTTTCGCTCAGGTTTTTAAAAGGCAAAACGGCAATGGAATTCTCAATTGGATTCGATTTTAAAAATGAAGATTTTTGAAAGAAAAGAATGTAAATGAAAATTATTCCAATAAGTACAGCAAATGAGGCAATTATGGAGATGGGTTTAAGATTTTTCGATTTGAACAGATTTTTTGAGCCGGTTTTATTGGTGGAAATTTTCTCAGTTTCATTTTTCTGAATGCTATTTTCAGATTTACCTGAAGTCCTTTTTTTTATGTCTCCCGGTGGATAACCAAAATGGTCGTGAAAGCACTTGTTAAAGTAGGAGGGACTGCTGAATCCTACATTGTACGAAACCTCTGAAGCAGTGGATTTACCTTCGAGGAGAAAATCGCGGGCTTTTTCCAACCGTACTTCAGTAATGAACTGGTTGATTGTGATATTCTTAATTGATTTAATCCGGCGGCTTAGGTAATTACGATTTAATTTGGCTGTTTTTATAAATTCATTTACTCCAAAATTTTCATTGCTTAGGTTTTCAAGAATAATTCTGGATAAATATTCAATAAATTCGATATCATCGGTCAAGTACAAATTCATGTCATAACGCATATTGTACGTGTATTAAAGTTAAGAAAAATCAATTGATTTTCAAGCAGAAGGAAAGTTGAAACAAAAATATTATAAACCAAATACCATTTCAGCGTAAAAAGTGAGCTGACAATAGATAGTAAAGATGGAAACACGCATGGAGAAACAACTGTTTAAGTCAAGTGGCTTGGAAGATTTTTCAGGAAATAGAAATGCTTTGATAAATTCAGAAATAGTAATCAAATGTTTGCAGATTATTGAATTATAATAATTAAATTTAGTGGTTAACAATTTTTGTGTTTAACTATAAAACAAAATGATTATGGAAAAGAATTTAAATCCGGAACCTGAATCCAATAAAGAGGGGTTGAAGGATAAAGCAAAAGACATTGCCGATAAGGTAAAAGGAAGTAAAGCTTATCAAAAAGCAGAGGATTTTTTTGAAAAAGCAGAAGATTTTTTGGAAGACAAGTTGGATGATTTGGAGGAAAAGATGGAAGAAAAAGAGATTGGGAAAAAGCTGAAATCATTTGCTGAAAAGATGGATGACAAAGCTGACGAGTTTTTGGAAAAGGCCAAAGTGAAAGGAAAAAAACTTGCTGATAAAACAGATGATTTTTTTGATGACCTGTCTGAAAACCTTAAAGGTAAAAAGAACGAAACTCCTCCGCCGGTAAGTAATGCATAACCGGAACTGAAATATCACTTTAATTTTAATCAATAAACTTACAAAAATGGAAGACATTTTAAAATCAATTTTGTCGAAGCTTGATGACAATTCGTTGCAGGTTATTAGTCAGAAAACCAATGCATCGCCCGATAAGGCAAAAAGTGCCATGGCGGCTGCCATTCCAATTTTAATGAATGCCCTGGCCCGAAACAGCAGTTCTCCTGAAGGAGCACAATCGTTGCAAAATGCGATTAAACGGGATCACGACGGAAGCCTGCTCGATAACCTCGGAGGTTTTCTTAACAACCCGGAGTCGGCCAATGGCGCGGGAATTTTGAAACATGTGCTGGGTAGCAAAAGGCAAAATGTAGAACAATACATTAGTAAAGATTCAGGCCTTAGTGGTGATTCTGTGAGCAAAATCCTGGAAATGGCTGCTCCGCTGGTAATGGGATATTTAGGAAAGAAAAGCGGAGGTGGCGACGGGAATGTTCTCGGAAATGTGATTAATTCTTACCTCAATACAGAGAAAAAACAGGCTCCGAAATCACAAAGTGTAATCAATCAGATACTCGATCAGAATAACGACGGAAGTATCATTGATGACATTGCCCGCATGGGAATGTCGTTTTTGAAAAGGAGAAAATAGTTACCACGATATATTATGCAGCGCCAGCCATCTGCTTCAAACGTTTAATCCGTTCTGAAGTGGGTGGGTGGGTGCTGAATAATGCCGAAAACGATTTCCCCGAAAAAGGATACACAATAAACATATGCGAAGTGGCCTGGTTGCCCGACATCGGAATTTGTTTGCTGTAATTCTCGAGTTTCGATAGTGCATTACTCAGGTACAACGGATTGCCGCTTACTTTGGCACCAAAACTGTCGGCTTTAAATTCCCTCGCTCTTGAGATTGCCATTCGGATGAGTGAGGCTGCCAACGGAGCCAGAATCATGGCCAGCAGCATAAAAATTACGTTTCCGCCACGGTTGTTGCGGTTACCCATTCCAAAGCGGGAAGCGTAGCCCAGGTACGAAATGGCGCCGGCAAGTGTGGCAGCAATGGTTCCAATCAAAATATCGCGATTGGCAATATGTCCCAGTTCGTGTGCCAGAACACCCGATAACTCTTCATCGTTCATGCTCTGCTCCAGACCTTTGGTTACTGCAACGGCTGCATGTTTCGGGTTTCTTCCCGTTGCAAAGGCATTGGGTTGATTCTGCTGAATCATATACACTTTAGGCATGGGAAGTTCAGCGTTGCGGGCAAGTTTTTCAACCATAACCGTAACGCGGTGGTTTTTTGGAAGTTCTTGCGCTTTATAAGCTTTCAGTACCATTTTGTCGCTGAAATAATAGCTAACAAAGTTGGTTACGCCCGCAAAAACAAGTGCGATAACCATTCCGGTTTGCCCGCCAATTGCACCTCCAATAAACAAAAACAAGAAGGTTAGAATGGCCATCAGACCAAAAGTTTTAAATCCGTTCATTGGTAAATATTTTTTTGTTACAAATCCATCACTGCTAACCCCAGCGGGTAATCATTGGTTCAAAATTAGCAATTTTACCTTAAATAAATAATACGTTTTGAAACATTTAGGAAGCTTTTGTCTTCCGCAAATATTTTGAGATTTCTGTTAAAAAAATAAACGCCGGAACACAGGCTGTCAACCCAAAATTTCGGCGTTTATAAATTTTTACATTTCGTTTTTAATCAAGCGGAGGAATAACGAGCACCTGACCCGGATAAATTTTATCGGGGTGTTTCAGCATTGGCGTATTGGCTTCAAAAATCA
>CAZCPH010000284.1:0-4705 GCA_964500105.1 uncultured Mariniphaga sp.
TTTTGTGTGCAGTTAACCTGGTTTCGGCTCAGGAAATCTGGCGGGAAAGTTTTTCTGTTCCCGAAAAAGGTATTTGGGGGAATGAGGATGGCTCAATTGAATTCGATTTTTCAGACATTTCAGCGTGGTCGCTAATTTATGACACAGATAAATTAAACCTTACTGACCGGGGCGATTACGCTAAAACAATTACCACATCAGGAGGGAGATTTGAGGTTTGTGACATCGACGGGGAAGTAATTTGGCAGTCAGAGTGGATTGATATTTCTGGTTTTGATAAAGTGGATGTTGAACTGACTGCATCTGAAACAGGCAGCGGCGCCAACACTCAAACCAAATACCTTAAAGCTTTTTACCGGTTGGACGGTGGAGAAGAAATTCCCTTTTCAGAAAACAGCGAAAATGCAGGGAACTGGGGATCGGTTCAGGCTGTCAGTAAAAGTCTGGAGGGCAGTTCGCTGCAAATTGTCTGTTACCTTTCCAATCATTATGCCAACGATAAGGTGATTTTGGATGAAGTGGTGGTTTCTGCCGAAGAGAAATATTATCAGCCGGCACAATCCGGCGAAGTGATTTTAACCGAAGTCCTGTTCAATCCTTTTCCGGAGGGTGAAGATTATGTGGAGATTTACAACAACTCAGACCGCGAAATCCCCCTCGGTAAATTGTTTCTGGCGTCGCGGAATAAAGACCTTCAGCTGGAACAGATTTACGATTTGTCGGGGAGCATTTATCTTATGCCGTCCAAAAGTTATGTGGCCATTACAAAAGATACCAGCGGAGTTTTTCCCTTTTTTCAGATTAAATGCAGCGAATGTTTTCAGCAGATTGCCCGAATTCCTTCTTACAACAACGATGACGATTACGTGGTTTTGCTGAATGAAAACCTCGAAATTCTGGATGAATTGTATTACACTGAAAAAATGCAAACGCCGTTTCTGGCCGATGTGGAGAGCGTTTCGCTGGAGCGGGTTTCCCTTTCTCAACCAACAAACGCTCCCGGTAACTGGCATTCGGCTTCATCGGATGCAGGTTACGGCACACCGGGATATGAAAACTCGCAGGCAGGCAGGGAATTGACGGGAAAGCCCAAAGTTATTTTTGAACCGGAAGCGTTCTCGCCCAACTACGATGGTTACAACGATGAATTTTTTATTCGGTACGAAGTGTCTAACCCCGGTTACGTAGCCAACATCACTATTTTTGATGCAGCCGGACGGTTTGTGCAGCATTTGGCCAAAAATGAAATTCTGGGAACCAGCGGTGAGTTTGTATGGAATGGCGAAGACGAAACCGAAAGTCGCCAGCCACTTGGTGTTTATGTGGTAATATTGGAAATTTTCAATGCCAACGGGGAAGTTCACTGGTTTAAAGATGGAGTGGTTCTAACGGATATTTTGGAATAGATTATCCCAAATTGTTCCTTAAGCAGATTGACCGATTTCAATTAAATAAAATATGTAACTTTGGAATGAAACAAATTAGATAATGGCGATTAACATTGAAAAACAAATTGAATATTGGAAAACCGGCGCAGACAGTGATTTAGAAACTGCCGAAATTCTTATTCAAAACAAGAAATTTGTGCAAGGGCTTTTTTTTTGCCATCTGTGTATTGAAAAAATTACCAAAGCGATTTTAGTAAAGGAAACAAGTCAGATTCCACCAAAATCACATGATATTTTTTATTTGGCAAATAAAGCCCAAATAGACTTGCCTGATGAAAAACAAAAAATAGTTCAAATATTGATGAAATATCAGTTGGAAGGCAGATATCCTGAATATTATCCAAAACCTCCTTCGTTAGAGCTCACTATGAATTATTTAAAAGAAACACAAAATTTGCTGAAATGGCTCAAAATGAAGTTATAGATATTGTAAAGCAATTTATTAGAAACCTCCAGAAAGATGGGATTACAATAAAATTTGCCTACCTGTTTGGAAGCTATGCCCGTAATGAAGAATCTCCAGACAGCGATATTGATGTTTTGCTTGTTTCAGATATGTTTGATACCGATGATGATTATATTTTATCAAAAGCGTGGCTTCCAAAATACAGAAATGATTTTAGAATTGAGCCTGTTTCAGTTGGTACAAAACGTTTTGAAACCGACGATGTGTCACCAATTATTCAAATTGCAAGGGAAGAAGGTATAAAAATTGTAGCGTAATTTCTTAAAAGATAAAAATTGCAAAAAGATATTTAATAATACCTAATTTAGTTAGGTGTTTTATTATTTTTATGCCATGCAAAGCAATCAACTCTATAAAGGAAGCCTTTCCACAATTGTACTTAAGTTGCTGAAAGACAACGGGAAGATGTACGGATACCAGATTACCCGCGAAGTGGAGAAAATAACTTCTGGCGAAATGGTGATTACCGAAGGTGCACTTTACCCAACCTTACACAAGTTGGAAGCCAAAGGCCTGCTAAGTGTTGAAATGAAAATGGTAAACAACCGCCGCCGAAAATATTATTTTCTTACCGAGAAGGGGAAAAAAGAAACGTCGAGTCTTTTAAATGAGATGAAAACATTTATCCAGCACATGGATTTGCTGCTAAACCCAAAATTGACCTGAAATGAGTCGTACAATTACTACCGAAGAGACGAAAAGACTGTTTGAATTTTGCCGGAATCACTTTGTGAATCATTATGATGTTCAAATTGAACTGGTTGATCACCTGGCCTCTGCGATTGAAGAAAAATGGGAAACGAATCCTGAATTATCATTTAATGACGCTTTGAAAAATACCTTCAAGAAGTTTGGTATTTACGGTTTCAGCAAAATTAAAATTCAGAAAAGAAAAGAATTGAAACGAAAATACAACCGTGTATTGTGGAGCTATTTTACCGAGTTTTACCGTTGGCCCAAGCTTGCTCTAACTATTGTTTTAACTTTTGGCCTTTTCATCCTGTTTCAGGTGGTTGAAAACAGCCTGGTAATTTTTTATGCTTACTTTTTAGTTCTTATCATTTTTGTTGTTGTTTATTTTTTCAAATGGAATCGGAGGTTTAAAGTAAAAACAAAGAAAAAGTTTTTGCTGATTGACTATCTGCGTGGAGTGTTAAGTACGCTGTTAATTTTAATTCTTCAAATTCCAAACCTGGTTTTCCATTTGGTTTTAAGCGTTGAAAACAGTACTGTAAGGATTGAAAATCCGATTATATTATTGGGCATTTCGCTTGTCCTGGTTGCTTGTGGATTTTTAACTTACGGCCAGATGATTTTTATTCCCAAAAAAATCAAACAACACTTTTTTGAAACTTTCCCTGAATTTGCCGTGTAATTATTTTGTTTAAAAAACAACCTATAAACATTAACGAATTCAAAACGAACCATTGTTCTACTCAAAGAAATGAAACGAAATTTTGCCTTTTTTGCCTGGCGGGAGTTTACCCGTTCGGCCTCCTTCGGGAAAAACATGGCCGCCAGGGGAGTGCTCATTTTCCTGGCCATCTATTTTTCAGTTACCTTTCTTGTTCTTGGTTTCAGTCTGAGCATGCTGCTTGCAGAGAAATTTCCCGACCAGTTGCTTGTTTCCGCATTCAATTCTATGATTCTGATTTATCTTGGTGCCGACTTGGTATTGCGCATTTTCATCCAAAGCCTGCCTACATTTGGGTTTCAGCCGTTTTTGGTGCTTCCGGTTAAAAAACGCCGCATTGCCAGCTACATGCTCAATAAATCGGTATTCCATTTTTTCAACATCCTGCCCTTTTTTATGGTGCTGCCCTTTTTGTTTACATCGGCTGTGAAAGAACTTTCAGGTGTTAGTCTTCTGGTGTGGTTTTCAGGGCTTTTCTTTTTAATTTTAATCAACCATTTTCTGGCCATTTACCTGAAATGGCGTACCAACGATGACGACCGTTTTTTTTATGGATTTCTGGTAGTGGCAGTGGCGGTTTTTGCCCTCAATTATTTCGGAATAGTTGATTTTGCCGGAACGTTTGGGAAGTTTTTCGGATGGGTAGTTCAAAATCCTGTTGCGGTTTTATTGTTTCCGGGTGCTGTTGTTTTGCTTTATTTTCTGAATCAGCAGTTTATCCTCAACCGTTTTTACCCCGACGAGCTTTCGGAAAAGAAAAAGCAGGGTTCGGCGCATGATTTTTCATGGCTTTCAAGGGTGGGCGAATACGGCAGAATGTTGTCGCTGGAGGTGAAAATGATTCTTCGAAACAAACGTCCGCGCACTTCGGCTATCATGTCGGTGCTGTTTTTGCTTTACGGACTGCTGCTCTACAAAGATTACGACGGCGAAATTCCGGAAATCATTCTGGTTTTTGGCGGTATGTTTATGACTGGTATTTTTGGCATGTCGTACGGACAGTTTTTCCCTGCCTGGCACAGCCGCTACTATCCGCTGCTGATGGCGCAAAATGTAAAAATGAAAGAGGTGCTGCAGTCGGCTTTTTTCCTGATGGCCGCTACAAACGTAGTTTTTTATCTGCTTTCGCTGGGCTATATGTTTATTTCACCGAAAGTGCTATATATTCATCTGGCCGTTATGCTTTACAACGTGGGTGTGAATTCATTCGTCATATTGGCACTGGGATTGAACAGCCGAAAATCCATCGACCTCGATACCAGCGGTATTTTTAACTACCAGGGAATGAGCGCTACGCAGTGGCTTATTGCGTTTCCCATTTTATTTGGCCCCATTGCTGTTTACGGTCTCATGGCTTTGGTTTTTGGAAAAATTGCG
>CAZCPH010000285.1:0-4683 GCA_964500105.1 uncultured Mariniphaga sp.
CTTTATCGTCGGGCGAAACGTCAATTACATCGAATCCGGAAATGCCGTAACCAGCTTCAATCACTTCCTCTGCCGGCCAGAACCCGTCTTTGTTTTGGCGGGTTACGTCCATAGTTTTTATTCCCCGGTGATTGATTACCAGAAACATGGGTACCGGTTTTTTCACCTTGTTGGGTGTGAACATCATCAGGTTCATGGTCACCGATTTGTTGTTTCGCGTTACCGTAATGGCCACTTCTTTCAGGGTAGCTTTTCCATTCATCGCCTTTTTATCTTTGTTTGTTACCTTGAATTTGATGTCGTCGAAATCTTGTGGGATCTGCCCGTAAACGTGGTCTTCAAACAATCTGAGGATTTCAGGGCGACGGATATTTCCCCATTGTTCCGAAGTTGAAATGGTTTGTCCGTTCTCTGTAATCAATAGTTCGGGAAGGGTGTATTCTCCCACTTTCGATTCGTCGTAGTTTTGGGCGTAACTAATATTTAATGAGGAAAATAAAATCAGGAAAATAAAGAAAAATTTATTTGTTTTCATGTTGTAAAATAATTTTGAATATTGTTAATTCACAGTTCGACTACGCTCACTGTGACCGTCAGACTGAGCGTAGTCGAAGTCTGATAAAATACTTCGGTTAAGTTAACTTTTGTTTTTTGCAATCATTGAAAACGTTTTGGCCGATTGGTAAATATCGAGAATTAATGCCACCGATTTCCGGGCTTCTTTGCCGTCGATTTCAAACGGACGGTTTTCTTCTATGGCCTCAATGAATGCCGCCAGGTTTTTGGCGTGGTTTTCATAAGTCATGGCTCCCGGGTCGGCCACTCCGCCGCCACCTTCAATGGCGCCGTACTTTTGAATAATTTTCTCGTCTTCCCCGCGCATTTCGGTAAACTGCCAAACCTGTAAACTGTTTTCCACCAAAACAATACTTCCTTTTGTTCCGGTAATTTCCAGTCGGCGAAATTGCCCGGGAAATGATGCTGTTGTGCCGTAAATCACGCCAAGGGCTTTGTTTTTAAACTGAAGCACGCTCACTGCCGTGTCTTCTGCTTCAATTTGCGGATGTCCCAGGTGCGAAGTAAATGCACCCAGCCGTTCAACCGGTCCCATCATATACAACAGCAGGTCCACCATGTGAATGGACTGGTTCATTAGCGCGCCGCCGCCGTCGAGTTCCCAGGTGCCGTGCCAGCCTTCGTAGTAGGCATCGCTGCGCCACCAGGGCACATGCACTGCAGCGTAGGTAATTGTGCCCAGCCGGTTTTCATCGATGGCTTTTTTTATGATTTGCGTGGTTTCGTTGTACCTGAAGTTGAAAATTCCACCCAAATACGTTCCCACTTTTTTGTGAGCTTCAATCATTCGGTCGATGCGGTCGAGCTGAATTTCCAGCGGTTTTTCGCACAACACATGTTTTCCCTGTCTGGCTGCTTCAACAGCCGGCGCTTCGTGAGCGCCGCTGGGCGTAGCAATCATCACAATATCTACGTCGTCGGATTGCAGCATGCTTTGGTAGGTTTCCCAGTGCTCCACATTAAACTTTTCAGCCATCTTTTTCGCCTTTTCAGGCCTGATGTTGCAAAAGCCGGCCAGCTGCGCATTAGGCAACGATTGGACAGCCTGCGCATGAAAATCAGCTATCATTCCGGTTCCGATAATTCCTATTTTCCAGGTCTTCATTTCTTAATATTTTATTCGAATTGTACTTTGCTTTGCCCTAAAAATATGAAAAACAACCCACTTATCCCATTTATATCAGGAATGGATGTGCGATACATAACGAGGTAGAGTATTTTATGAAAATATTCTTTAATATTCCGGTGCGCTGCACCTCATTTTCAAATGCCAATTTTGATGTTACAAATATTTGGGTGCGCTGCACCCTTTTTCTCTGGGATAAAATAATTGTCTCAGGTGATATGTTGTGCATCCTCAAAACTTCCGGCTCAGCCACTCAACCATGGTTTTTCTCATTTCCGGCGAAAACCGGTTAATATCCCACGGAACTTGCAGTTGAATGTTTTCTTGCTTTTCAAACAGTTTGTAAATTTGTTCTGCTTCGTGCACGGCTGATTTTATGTCATGCAAATGGGTATCTTTATCGAATTCAGGAGCAATAAGCAAAACCGGTCGTGGTGCGATGCTGGCTATAATTTCATTAAAATCCACCGGAATGCTCAACTCGTTTCCTACAAAAAACCCCAATCGTGGCTGCAAACCGTGCAGGTGCGAGTAAGTCAAAATTCCTTCGGTTCCACGGTCCAAAGTATTGGTTCGCATGGGCGTGAAACCTGTCACAGAAACCACTCCGGCAATTCGCTCGTCGGTGGCTGCGGCATACAATCCCACTGTCGCTCCCAGCGAATAACCGGCAACAATGATTCGATTGTTGTCGATAAAATCGAAGTTTGTTAGTGCATTCACCGCTCCTTTGGTGTCGGCTACCATTTTTCCCAGCTTCGACCAGCGGGGATAGCGTTCATAAAACCGGGTGGCTTCTTCAATCCGGTTCCCGAAACCGAGCATATCGTATGTGAAAACGGCAAATCCCTGTTCTGTTAACTCCTGCAGCAGCGACTCAATCCGGTGATAGGAATTGAACCCTTTAGAATAGTCGTATTCGTGCAAATAAATGACCACCGGCAAGTTGTTGCTTTTCATTTTTCCAGTTTCGTTTAGCGGATAATAGAGATACCCGAAAAGCTGGTCGCCAAAACCGTTGTAGGGACTGACGGGCATCACGCCCATTTTTTCAGTTCCGCGGGGGCGTGTAAGAAACGTGCCAAAGCTGTCTTCTCCGCGCCCTGCTCTCTGCAAACTTCCCGGTCCAGGATTGGTTACTCCCGCAGGTTCGTCGCCCAGAACCCAGTTTATTTGTTTCAGGATTTCGCTTTTTTGGTTCTCCCACTCCTGAATTGAATTTGCATTCAGTGCTTCTCCTGTTTTTTCAGGATAAGAATTCAGATTCACTTTTTCTCCACTCAATCGGGTCCATTCTTCAAAGGAATATGAAGTAAATAACCGGTTTTCGGGAGGATAATCACTCCGGTTAAAAACATAATCGAAGAAATCGATATAGATTTCCATTTCCCTGGCGCTCACGCCGTGTTTGCCGTAACGGGTGCGAATGGCGAGATTTTTTCCGGCATCCAGAAAATCATACACTTTCTGACTGGCATGATACGCCTGCTCAATGGCCCAGATGTTACTGGCGCCTTCGGTCAGCGCGGTACTGAGCATGAGTCCGCGCGGAGCAATCAGCGCCATAAATGAATTCTGGTCAACCGGAAGTTTGTGTTCATTGCCGATGAAAAACCGTAACCGTGGGTGTAGCCACGAAGGCCGGGCGCTGGCAAGCAGTGATATATCTTCAATGTCGTAATTGAACGAAGTATAACGCCAGGGCACTTCAGCTCCGGTGCCGCCACTGCTGGGAATGCAGGCCGTGATTCGTTCGTCGAAAGCTGCTGCCATCAGTGAAGTTTTTCCGTTGCGTGAATGTCCGGTTAAAGCAATTTTCTCCTTGTCCACTTCAGGCAGGGTAAATAAATAGTCAATCGCCCGGGAAGCGCCCCAGGCCCTTCGCATGAGGCGGGTCCAGTCGAATTCGCCGGCCCATATTTCCGCATATTTTTCGGTGTCGTCTTTCGAATCGGCACCGGCATAAATGCAGCCGATGTAACCACGTCGCACTGCCACCTGCGCCCATTCGCGGTGGTTCCACTGCGTGAGGAAAACTGGTAACGGACCTTTGCCCGGTGGAATCATCACTTCCAGGGTTAATTTTGCCTCGTGTTCCGGTCCAAACGAAAGTTCCACTGTTAACAGCCGGACTTTCCCATCCATTTTGTCGCTCAGAATTTCTGCCTTCAAATTGTCGGGTGCCGGTGGAAATGTGCCGGTAATGTAATGCTGAAGTTGCTCTTTCATCCATTCCCGTTTTTCCTGCCACTGCTCAGGAGTTTTCACCGGTATGTTTTTCCCGCCTTCATCTATTATCAACGGATTAGGCAGAAATGGCAGCGAAGGCATTTGGTCGTAATCGGGTGGCAGTTCGCCGGTGCGTTTCAGCCAGTCAGCAAAAGTCCGGTCCAAAAACGAAAGTCTGCCCCGGTCATCGAACGCACTGTTTTCATTGAGCTGGTCGGGAGGTAGCACCTTCAGAATTAATTCCAGACTGGCCTTTTGTTTTTCCTCGTTTGGTACCTCCTGATTTTGTCTGTTTCTTTGGGCAATACCAACCGACGTTAGCATTAAAAAAGCGATAACAAGAGGTGTTGTTTTTTTGGGAAAGATGAAATGACTTCGTTTCATGGTATTTTACTTGAGTTTTGATGCCGAACTTTCATCCAGATACAAAATACAATCCGGGTGCGTTCGTAAAATGGTAGCCGGGCAGGCGGTTGAAATTTCGGCATTCAGCGTATTGAAAACTGCTTCGGCTTTGCGCTCGTCGGGTACTACGCAACTGATGGCCTTGCAGCGCATAATAGCTGGAATGGTAAGCGATAGTGCATGAGTTGGCACATCGTCGAACGAGGGAAACCACCCTTCGCCCAACTGTTGTTTGCGACAGGCTTCGTCGAGCTCCACCACTTTCACCAGTTTCGGGTCGTTGAAATCGGCGACCGGCGGGTCGTTAAAGGCAATGTGCCCGTTTTCGCCAATTCCAATACAGGCGA
>CAZCPH010000286.1:0-3935 GCA_964500105.1 uncultured Mariniphaga sp.
CCAACCTTGCGGCATACTGAATAGCTTCAAACGAATTGGATACATTCAACTTCTCCAGAATCCGCTGGCGGTGTGTATTTACCGTGTGGATGCTGATAAACAGCCTTTCGGCGATTTCTTTGCTCGGAAGTCCTTCTTTCACCAAACCCAGCACTTCCTGTTCGCGTTTGCTTAAAAAAGTTTTTCCGTCTCTTTGTTCACTCCCAAAGCTGTAAGGAAGCGTTTTGCCCGTTTTAGCATTGAATATAATACATTTCACCCCTCCGGTCAAATCCTGGTTGGGCGATATATCTACCGTACTCAGCGCCAGCCAAATATTACCCTTTTTGTCCAGTTCCAGGGCCTGGTGTTGTTCAATAACGCGGATGTAATCCCCGTTACCGTTTTTTATCCGGTAGTCGGAAATCACTTTGTAATTTTTTCGTTCAGCAACAGGCATCTGGTACGAATGTCTAATAAGTTCAGAACCAATTTTCAGGTTAACCATAAAGTCATCGGGATGTACTCTGGAATTGAAAAAATCATTTCCTTTCGTTTCAAACTCGGTAAGGTCGTATTTGAGCATTTTGGAATAGTTTTCTGAAACAAAAACATGCTCTTTTCTGAATAAGTCGAAAACGGAAATGGCACTGTTTTCGATAACATCCAGCCGGGTGAGAAATTTGGTATGCTTTTCCACCAGGCTGTAATCCAAACTATCCTCTTCAAATTGCTGCATTTCAAGGATGGCGTTGTATTCCTGAAATACCTGATTTAGTTCATCCATTCTAATTACTGATTAATCAGTATTGTATTAAATTCAATTATAGCGAATCTTTGCAAAAATACAAGTCATGAAAATATATAATACCATAAACGTATTATCTCTCTTATTGTTGTTAACCACCCTGTTGGGCATACAGGAGAGCCTGTTTTCGCAGCCGGTTACCCAAACATTAAAAGGGAAAGTTTTCGACAGCGAATCGAACATTCCGTTAATCGGCGCTACAGTTGTCATCATAAACACTGACCCATTGAGGGGAACAGCTACCGATGCGGAAGGAAATTTCAGAATCGACTCAGTTGCCGTGGGGCGTTACAACATTTCAGTGAGTTATATTGGCTACCAGTCCTACATGGCCCGCGAAATGGTAATCAGCAGCGGGAGGGAAGCCGTGCTGAATATCGGGTTGAAAGAATCGGTGGAAGATTTAAAGGAGGTGACAGTGAAAGCTTATTCCGACAAAAACGAACCCATCAATTCGATGGCTACGCTCAGTGCCCGGCAGGTGAACATGGAAGAGGCGAACCGCTACGCCGGCGGTTTCGACGATCCTGCCCGGCTGGTTTCGTCGTATGCCGGGGTGGCTTCTGCCGTAGGAAACAACGGGGTGGTTATCCGCGGAAATTCACCCAAAGGATTGCTTTGGCGGATGGAAGGGGTACAAATTCCGAATCCCAACCACTTTGCCGATTATATTTCGCTGGGCGGTGGTGCTGTAACTGCGCTGAGCAGCCAGACGATGGCCAGTTCCGATTTTTTTACCGGCGCTTTTCCGGCGGAATACGGCAATGCACTTTCGGGCGTTTTCGACATGAACATGCGAACGGGAAATACCGAAAAAAGGGAACACGTTTTTCAGGCCGGGCTGGTGGGTATCGATTTTGCTTCGGAAGGTCCTTTTAAGAAAGGGAAACGTGCTTCATATCTTTTTAATTACCGCTATTCCACGCTCGGTCTCCTGGCGCCCATCCTTCCCGAAGAGATGGGAAAACTGACCTACCAGGATTTATCGTTTAAACTAAATTTTCCCACGAAAGCCGGAACGTTTTCTTTATGGGGTATCGGTGCTTACGATTTCCAGGGGAACGATGCGGTAAGCGATTCCACAAAATGGGAAAAAAGCGACGACAGGGAAGAGTTTAAAACTAAACTGACCATGGCGGCAGTGGGGTTAAACTACAAAAAAATAGTAGGAAACTCCACCTACCTTCAAACTACCCTTGCCCTGACTGAAAACAGCCTGGACTGGTCGGAAAAACGTTTTGACAACAATCTGCAACTCCTTCCTATCCGGGAAGTAACAGATTACCGGTGGAAATATACGTTTACAGGTTTTGTAAATCATAAACTCGGAGCGAAACACACCAACCGCACCGGTTTTATTCTCGACCGGATGATGTACGATATTCAAATTAAAAATGCGGACGTAAACGAAAATATGCTGCAAACGTACGTTTCTGAAAAAAACGGGAGCAATTTACTCCGGTTTTACTCGCAATCGAAAATTACACCTGCCAATAACCTGGCATTTAATGTTGGGGTACATGTACAATATTTTATCTTGAATAAGAAGTACACCATTGAGCCGCGCCTCGGTATCCGCTGGAATTTCCTACCAAAACATACCCTTTCTATGGCTTATGGATTTCACAGTCAATTGGAAAAAATGCAACTCTACCTGGTGGAACAAAACATGGCAAGCGGAACAGTCATGCCGAATAAAAATCTGGATTTTAACAAAGCGCACCATTTTGTATTCGGTTATGAAGTACAGTTCAATCAAAACCTGCATTTAAAAGTTGAACCCTATTACCAGCGGCTGTTCGATATTCCGGTGGTGCCCGGCAGCTACATTTCAACAATCAATCTCCATGAAATATGGGATTTCAATGAATTGCTTGTCAACAAAGGTACGGGCAGGAATATTGGCCTGGATGTTACGCTCGAACGTTTTCTCGAAAAAGGCTACTACTACCTGTTTACGGCCTCTCTCTTCGATTCAAAATACAAAGGCGGCGACGGCATTGAAAGAAATACACGGTATAATAAAAATTATGTGCTTAATGCACTGGGAGGAAAAGAATGGCAAACCGGCAAAAACAACCAAAACCTTTTTAATGCCAACATCCGTTTTACTTACATGGGCGGAGACCGTATCATTCCATTGAATGTGGCAGCCACCATGGAACAGCAGGAGATTGTTGAAGACGTAAGCCGCGCTTACGAACAGCAACTGCCGGATGCTCCCATCCTCTCATTGTCATTCAGTTACCGAAAAAACAAATCCGGACATTCATCTGTATGGTCTTTTCACCTGATTAATGCACTGGGACACAAAGATTTTCAGGAATATGAATTTAATGCCGAAACAAAACAGGTTGAAAAAAAAGAAGACCTTTTACTGATTCCGAATTTGAGCTATAAACTGGAGTTTTGAGTTTTTTCGATACTAAAAGACACCTTACAAAAAAGTGGGAAATATATTTTGTCAACTGTAAAAATGTTGATTAATCCAGGTTACTGCTTTTTCAACGCTCTGCTCTTTCATACACCGAAAATGTTTTTTTGGACATGAATGGTAACCCAGTTTGGAGCAGGGCCGGCATTTTAAGCCAGTTACTTCAAGCATCTCAGAAGCCGGATGCGCCTGGTAGGGATACATTCCGAACTGCGGAACCGTATTTCCCCAAAACGAAAGAATTTTCTTTTTGAAGGCAGCGGCAATGTGCATCAGGCCCGTGTCGTTTGCCAGCACCAGCCGGGCATCCCGAACCATTGATGCGGATTGGTGAAGGTTTAATTTTCCTGCAAAATTGAATACGTTCCCTTTTGATGCGGAAAGAATTTGCCGGGCTTCTTCCTTTTCGTTTTCTCCACCAAGCAAAATTACAGGATGTTGGATGCCGTTACAAATTTCGATTGCCTTATTAACCGGTAATTTTTTGGTAGCCCAGGTTCCTGCAATAACAAAAGCAACGTAGCCTTTCTGTGCAGCCTGGGGCAATTCATTCAAAGGGAAATTGCAACTTTCAGGAATAAAAAAATCGAGGCCCGCTCCATCGTTCTTCACATCGAAAACTGAAAGTGTTTCAAGGTACCGGTCAACAATGTGCAACTGAGGCATCCGGTTAATTTTGAAGTTTACCAGCAAAAATTTTTCAAGATTCAGTTT
>CAZCPH010000286.1:3945-4671 GCA_964500105.1 uncultured Mariniphaga sp.
AGGAAAAAGCCGGAACACCGAGCCTTGTTTTTATCCGGTTACTCCGGAAATTCTGGTGCAAATCAATTATGTAGTCAAATTGCTCTTGTTTAAGGCGTTCAATCAGCTCAGGCAGGTTTTTTTCCAAAGTATGAACTTTTTCAATATAGGGGTTGGAAGAAACCAGCGATTCGTATTTCTTTTTGGTGGCAAAATGCACCTCTGCGCCATCAACCTGCTTTTTCAAACAGCGCACCACCGGCGATGTAAGTACAATATCACCAATGGAGCTCAAGCGTATGACCAGGAATTTGATTTTCAAACTGATTCCAGTAACACAATAACCGTATTATCTTTACTTTCTGCAATTCCTCCGTTAACTTCCCAGATGTGGCGGCGGCCTTTATCATCAATAACCCTGATAACTCCTTTACTTAGTGTTGAAATTATTGGCGCGTGGTTTTTCAGAATCTCAAACAATCCTTTACTCCCCGGAAGCCTGATGCGTTCTATTTCGCCTTCGTAAATTCTCTTGTCAGGTGTGATGATTTCAAGAAACATGATCTCAATTTTTGAAATTACTTGTTGGCCAGCAGTTTTTCTCCTTTTTCAATGGCTTCTTCAATGGTACCAACCAGGTTAAAAGCACTTTCAGGATATTTATCCACTTCACCTTTTAAAATCATATTGAATCCCTTAATGGTGTCTTCAATGGAAACCAGTTTTCCTTCGAGACCGGTAAACTGC
>CAZCPH010000287.1:0-4660 GCA_964500105.1 uncultured Mariniphaga sp.
GCCGTTACTTGCTGTCCGGTAAGGTTCAGGAGCGGTTACAATGATATCGATGGAATCAATTTTGTCGGAAAGCGACTGTTTGCAGGGCCACCATTCCATAGCGCCATAAGGTTCGGAAAGCGTCCAAAGCACCGGAACCCCATTATGCACTCCGGTGGAAAACGAACCAAATCCGGAGTTTACAGGTTCGCCCCTGTAGAATATGGTTAATGAATCTGTTTCTTCTTTATTAAGAGTATGTTGCAAATGAACAGTAAGTTTGTTTTCAGCCCTGGAAAAACTTCGATGCTCATTTCTCATTCTCACCGAATCGACTTGCATTTTATTGTGCAAATCGAATTCTACAACATTCAGGCTATCTACTTCACTTTTAATATACGATGTAACTTTTCCGGTAACGAAACGCACAGCAGGATCCACCTCCCACTCCATACGCTGATATATCAGGTTATAATTTGAATAACCTGGCGGCTCTGCAAAAGCAGCCTTTTTTAAAAATTTCCGGCTGTCGGCTTCAGCCATTTTATCCGAAAAAAACGGATCAGGTTCCTGTGCAGCTATATCAACAAGAAATACAAAAAAGAAAAACCATATTGAACCAAATCGAATCATTTTTTAAAGATACGTTTTTTGAGAAGTCAGTTCAACAGTCTTAAAAATTAAAAAAGCGGACCTCTTTCGAAATCCGCCTCAGTATATTTTAATCAGTTCTTACTTCTCCAGCTCTTTCCAAACCAGAGCACTGGCGCCAACAATGGCTGCGTCGCCCGGTTTCAGTTTCGAAGGAAGAATTTTGATTTTGTCTTTGAAAATAGGCAACAGGTGCTTTTCCATGTGCTCTTTAGTTGGTTTAAAAATGAAATCGCCTGCTGCGGTTGGCCCGCCAAACAGAAATACCGCTTCAGGACTCAGGTGATGCACTGTGTCGGCCAGTCCCATTCCCAGCCACGCGCCGGTTTTTTCAAACACTTCCAAAGCAATTTTATCGCCTTTCACAGCTGCTTCGTAAATCATTTTCGAATCCAGCTCGTTGTACGATTTATTGGCCAGCAAACTGTCGGTAGCATTGTACTGTACGATCAGCTCAAATGCCGTGCGTTTCATTCCCGAGGCCGAACAATAGGCTTCGAGGTGACCGAGCGATCCGCAACCACATCTGCGCCCTCCGGGGACAAGGGTTGTGTGACCGCACTCGCCCGCAAAACCATCGTGCCCGTAAACCAGGTCGCCGTTTACCACCAGGCCGCTTCCAACGCCGGTTCCCAGGGTAAACATCACAAAATTCTTCATGCCTTTGGCACCTCCGTAAATCATTTCTCCTATAGCAGCAGCATTGGCGTCGTTGGTAAGGGCCAGTGCCTCCATTTTCGGAAAATGATTCCGCAAAAGCTCCACCAACCGCACAACACCTCTGAACGACAGATTGGGAGCATACTCAATGGTTCCGCTGTAATAATTTCCGTTAGGTGCACCAATGCCGATACCAAGAAATTCCAAATCTTTATTCAGAAGTTTCACTGAACTCATCAGTGCATTTATTGCATCAGCCAAATCTGAAATATACTGATCAATATCTCCGTGCGAAGGTGTTGGAATGTTGTCTTTCACCATCACATTTCCTTCCGGATCGACAACGCCAATAGCAGTATTTGTTCCGCCAATATCAACACCAATAGCTACTCTTTTCATCATATTCTGTTTGCTTTTTGTTTTTAATCAGTTTTGAAAAAATTAATATTCAGGAAAGGCAAATTTAAAAATATTATGGAATTGAACGGGAGATTCAATCATTTTTGGTCTAATTTATTCTCAATTCAAACAAGAACCGTGTTTTATCATTATTTTTACAAAAATTAGCCTGAAATCAGGAATGCGAAAGGTTTTACACTACATATTAAAGTTCATTGGGTGGGTATTGCTTGTACCGGTCTATTTTTACAAATATGCCATTTCGCCTTTAACACCAGCCAGTTGCCGGCACATTCCCACCTGTTCGGAATACGCAGTTCAGGCGATAAAAATTCATGGCCCGTTTAAAGGATTCTGGCTTGCTACCCGGAGAATTTCAAAATGCCACCCCTGGGGAACGCATGGTTACGACCCAGTTCCGCCAAAAAATCAGATCAAAGTGGAAAAATTGAAAGTAGAAAACTAATTTTGCACTGAATTGTTTTACAGGTCAAATTCAGAAATAGAAAAATGAAACAAGTTTTATTGCTTATAACTCTTGCAGTTTTAATGTTTTCGTGTAACTCAAACAAAAGCAAAAAAAACAGTGGAGAAAAACCGGTTGTGATTGTCAGCATTCAGCCTCAAAAAACTTTTGTTCAGAAAATTGCAGGCGACGACTTTAACATACAGGTGCTGGTGCCACACGGGGCAAGTCCGGAATCTTACTCACTTCTGCCTTCGCAGTTAAAAGACATTTCTCTGGCCGGCGTTTGGTTTCGCATTGGGTACATTGGATTCGAGCTGTCGTGGAAAGATAAAGTTGAAGAACTGAATAAAAACATGCAGGTGATTGACCTCTCCGAAGGGTTAGACCTGATTCGGGAAGAAGAAGTTCATCATGGCGACCATGTACACGTGGGAGGAATTGACCCGCACATCTGGCTTTCGCCAAAACTGGTAAAGCAAATGTCGGGAAAAATTACCGAAGTGCTGAGCGGAATAAATCCCGAAAAGGCATCGGAATACAAAGCCAATTACATGAAATTTGTAAAAGAGATTGATCAGCTGGACATTGAATTACGCAATTCGTTGAAAGAATTTCAGGGCCGGTCATTTATCACTTTTCACCCCAGTCTGTCTTATTTTGCCCGCGACTATGGATTGGAACAGCTTACCCTTGAGTCGGGTGGCAAAGAGCCAACACCGCAACACATGGCCCGGGTGATAGAACTTGCGCGGAAAGAGAATATTGGAGTTATTTACATTCAAAGCGAATTCGACCGCGATCATGCCCGCGTTTTTGCAGAAGAAATTAAAGGGAAAGTGGTTGAAGTGAAGCCATTAAGCCCGGAATGGGAAGAAAACCTCAAAGAAATGGCATACACTTTTATCGACAATTTTTAATGGATGCTTTAATAAAAATAGAACATTTAACCCTGGGTTACGACAAAGTTCCGGTGCTGAACGATGTGAACCTGGAAATTTTTGAAAACGACTTTGTTGGCGTTATCGGGCCCAACGGAGGTGGCAAAACCACACTTTTGAAAGCTATTCTGGGGTTGCTTAAACCCATGAGTGGCAAAATTCTTTTCAGAAAAGACATTGACAAGCAGAAAAAACCCATAGGTTACCTGCCGCAGGTTAAACACATCGACCGCAATTTTCCCATCACGGTTTTTGATGTTGTTCGCTCGGGTTCACTGATGCAAAATCCGGAGAAAACAACTCCTGCGCAAATCAAACAAAAAACCGAAGAGTTGATTGCGGAAATGGGAATCACCGGCATTCGGAACAAAGCAATCGGGGAACTTTCGGGCGGACAAATGCAACGTGTTTTTTTATGCCGGGCATTGTTAAGCAATCCGAAAATCCTGATTCTGGACGAACCAGATACCTTTGTGGACAACCGGTTCGAGGGTGAACTGTATGAAAAACTGAGGCACCTGAACAACCACATGGCCATTGTGCTGGTTTCGCACGATGTGGGCACCATTTCGAGCTATGTGAAAACCATTGCCTGCGTGAACGGCGAACTGCATTATCATCCCGACAACATTATCACACAGGAGCAGTTGAACAGCTACAACTGCCCCATAAAACTGATTACTCACGGGGAAATTCCGCACACCGTTTTAAAACACCACCATTGATATGAACAATTTCATTGAACTTTTCTCCTACGAGTTTTTTCAGAAAGCTTTTCTGGCAGCCATTTTTGCCAGCATTTCCTGCGGAATTGTAGGGAGTTACATTGTTTCACGGCGAATTGTTTTTATCAGCGGCGGCATTACCCACGCATCGTTTGGCGGAATTGGCCTGGCCTTTTTGCTGGGATTTAATCCACTGCTGGGAGCGGTAATTTTTGCCGTTGGCGCCGCTTTGGGCATTCAGTTTTTTACCAAAGTGGCCAAAGTGCGCGAAGACTCCTCCATTGCCATTTTCTGGTCGTTTGGTATGGCACTTGGAATTATTTTCGTTTTTATGACACCGGGTTACACCCCCAACCTGATGAGTTACCTGTTCGGAAACATCCTGACTGTCACCGTTTCAGAACTTGCATGGATGTTTGTTCTGAACGTGGTGATTGTTTTTTTCTTCTCGTTTTATTTTCAGAAAATCCTGTACATCGCATTCGATGAGGAATTTGCACGTGCATCCGGCCTGCCGGTTTCGCTCTTTAACTACATCACGATTACGCTGATAGCACTCACCGTAGTTCTGAATATCAGGGTGGTTGGAATTATTTTAATTCTTTCGCTACTAACCATTCCGCAGGCCACAGCCAACCTGTTCACCAAAAATTTCAAAACCCTGCTGGTTCTTTCCTCGGTCATTGCTTTTGTAGGAACCATGATTGGTTTGTTTGTTTCCTATTTCATGGACATCCCTTCGGGTGCGACTATAATTTTTACCCTGGTGCTTATTTTTGCAGTGACCCGCTTATACAAACACTTCTTTTAAATGATTGGCAGCAGGAAAAAAGAGAAAC
>CAZCPH010000288.1:0-1556 GCA_964500105.1 uncultured Mariniphaga sp.
AAAACCCAACGCCCAGAACAACAGACTGTATGTTTGCAATAACGCAGCCAGAATTCCCAGCGACAGTTGAAACAATCCCATATAAAAAATTTCCTGACGGGTAAACTTGGCGGCATTAATCAGCGCCAAACCATAAAAAATGAGGGTTCCAGGCGCTGCTATTTCGTAAATGCCTTTGAAAACGAAAATCAGGATGAAAATTCCTCCGGCAATTAAAGGTATGGCCAGATTGATTAACATTAACCGCGAACCGGGGTTCCAGATTTTTTTGCCTGCTTTTTTGGCTTTGCGCCAGGTGAGCAAAATAACGGTTACCAGTGATAAAACCAGAACAATTGATGCTAAAATAAGCAGGTCGTTTACAATGTTGTTATGAAGTAACCAACCCAAAATCTGGTTGGTGTAAATAATGCTATGGGCCATAAATGCGCCCAGCAATGCATAAACACCAACCAGTATGCCCGACAAGCCACTTAATGACAGGAACCGGCTCGATTCTTCCATCATTTTCCTGATTTCTTTGATTTCAGCCAGGTAATTTTCTGATTTTTTCATTTTAAAAGTACTTTGAAATGCAAAGTAAATGATTTTCCTTGAATTTCGAAAATTTCTGAATTATTTTTTATGAATGGTGAAAAATAAAGGAATATCGCAAACTGATTTTGCCAAAATTATTGTGCTGCCTGTTTTAGTTCATCTTTTTTTATCAGCCAGGCGTTTTCCAATTCCCGAACCTTTTCCGGCATTTGATTTGCCAGATCGTTGATTTCTGTAGGATCTTCCTTCAGATTGTACAGCTCCCAAACTTCGTTGTTGACTTTAACTATTTTATAATCGCCTTTCCGGAACATGCGGAAACGATCAGTCCAGCCCGACATAAAGAATTCAGGTTCTTCTCTTTGTTCTCCCAATAGAATGGGCATGAGCGAACTTCCCTGGAGTGACTGTGGTGTAAGTTGTTCAATTTTTTCAGGATATTCCACTTCGGCTGCTTCCAGAAGGGTAGGAGCAATATCTACGATATGTCCTTGCTGATGCGTGATTAAAGCCGGTTTAACTTTTTCCGGCCATCGCAAAATGAAATGGGTATTTGTTCCGCCCTCGTGACCATATTGTTTGAAGTAGCGAAACGGTGTGTTTCCTGCATTGGCCCAGGCAGCAGACAATGTTCGAAAACCTTCGGCCACTCCCGGCGGGAAGTCAAAATCGCGGTTGCTGTCGTATGGGCACGAACCGTTGTCGGACATGTAAATGACAATTGTATTTTCCGCAATTCCTTTGTCGTCGAGGTATTTTAGCAGTCGGCCAATATTTTGGTCCATACGGTCGACCATAGCTGCATAAACTGCCATTTCCAGGTCGAGTTCGTCTTTTTCCTGTTCGCTGAGTTCATCCCACGACCGGTAAAGCGGTATTTTTGCCCGGCGTTCATCATCTCCCGCGGGGTGCCCTCTGAACTTGTTGATGTTTGAACTGGGCGGGCTCAAAAGTACACTTTCAGGAATCAAACCGATTTTTTTCAGCCGTTCCATTCGTTCCTCACGTATTTTATCCCA
>CAZCPH010000288.1:1566-4644 GCA_964500105.1 uncultured Mariniphaga sp.
AGCCTTTTTTATAGGTGCCGCGGTATTTGGCAATGTCTTCCGGTCGGGCTTGTAAAGGGTAGTGTGCGGCGCCATACCCCATAAACAGAAAAAAGGGCTGGCCTTTGCTCACCGGTTCTTCCAGCCACCGCAGTGCATTGTCGGTTAACGCATCGGTTTTAAAAAACGGCTTTTGTTCGTGATAAATTTCGCTCAAATTCACCGTATCGCCATTTAGCACAAAAGGTCGCGCAAATTCTCCTGAAGGCGGTTCAAAAAACTCGTTCATCGCCCAAAAAGTCAGCGACTGGTCTGAAACATTTTTGGCCAGAACGTGCTCGGGCGCCCAGTTCATCCAGTGTTCCTTTCCTGAGTGAATGACGTAATATCCTGAATTTCGCAGGATTTGGGCAAAATTGACTGCATTTTTACCCCCTTCGTACAAACCTGTAAATAAGGAAGAACGCGAGGGCTCGCATTTGGACATGTTATAAAAATGAGAAAACCGGATTCCTTCGTCGGCCAGGCGGTCGATGTTGGGTGTTTGAATTTCGGAACCAAACGCGCCTACATCGGAATAACCTACATCGTCACTCATTATAAAAATGATATTGGGTTTATCGCCGGTTCTTTTTTCGGCTATACTTTCCTGGTATTTCACCCAGGCAAAAAAGGTTGCAAAAATGGCAATGGTAATCAGAAGAAGGTAAAGGAATACTTGTTTCATTTTATAAAAATTAGTCCGAAACTAAAATACGGCTCTTTTAAAAAATCAAATGAGAAATTGGAACAAATCGGGTTTTTCGTTCAGGTATTCAAATACAAACTCGTTTTCTTTCATACGCTGAATCAGTCCGTTGAAATCGTCTTTTTTCTGCACTTCAATTCCGATTACAGCCGGGCCTTTTTCACGACTGGTTTTTTTTGAATATTCGAAATGGGTGATGTCGTCGGTTGGGCCAAGCACCAAATCAACGAATGTACGCAAAGCTCCCGCTCGCTGCGGAAATCGCACAATGAAGTAATGTTTCAGCCCTTCGAATAAAAGCGAACGTTCCTTGATCTCTTCCATGCGGGTGATGTCGTTGTTGCTGCCACTGACAATGCACACCACATTTTTACCTTTTATTTCATTTTTGAACACATCGAGCGCAGCAATGGAGAGCGCTCCTGCCGGCTCCATTACAATGGCATCGTGGTTGTATAATTCAAGAATTTTAGTACAAACACGACCTTCGGGAATGGTTACCATCTGGTCAATTACTTTTTGGCATACTTTGAACGTGATTTCCCCGGCTTTTTTAACAGCAGCGCCATCAACAAACTTATCGATTTCTTCCAGTTCAACAACTTCACCAGCTTCCAGCGCTTTTTGCATAGACGGGGCACCTTCCGGCTCAATGCCAATGATTTTGGTTTGCGGGCTTACTTGTTTAAAATAAGCTCCTGCACCGGCAATCAGTCCGCCACCACCCACAGGAACAAACAGGTAATCGATGGGGTTTTTGATATCCTGCAAAATTTCGAGACCAACCGTTGCCTGGCCTTCAATAATCTGTTCATCGTCAAACGGATGAATAAACGCCATGCCTGTTTTCCGGCAGTCATTTAATGCAGCAGTTTCGGCTGCATCGTAAGTATCGCCAATTAACACAACTTCCACATTTTCTTTCCCAAACATCTCCACCTGCCTGATTTTCTGGCGGGGAGTGGTCGCAGGCATATAAATTTTCCCTCTGATGTTTAGTTTACTGCACGAAAAAGCCACACCTTGTGCATGATTTCCGGCGCTGGCGCAAACCACACCCTTTTTAAGTGCATCTTTTGGCAGTTGGGCGATTTTATTGAAAGCTCCTCGAATTTTATACGAACGGACAATCTGTAAATCTTCACGTTTTAGAAAAATATTGGACTTAAATTCTTCCGAAAGTCCATGGTTTTTTTGAATCGGAGTATGCAGTGCAACTTCGTTTAATGTAATTTTTGCCCGGGTGATATCCTGAAGCTTCGGGAAATATGTGTTTTCCTTTTTTTTCATTTTTTTTCAATCCAGTGTGCAATCCAGTCGCCCACCTGCGAGGTTTTATACGCCTGACCTTCTGCAATATCTTCGGTGACAAAACCTTCTGTCATTGAGGCTGCCACTGCATCGCGAATCATTTTTCCTTCGTCCGGCAGGTTAAAAGCGTATTCGAACATCATGGCTGCCGAAAGAATTGTTGCGATAGGGTTTGCGATGTCTTTTCCGGCAGCCTGCGGATAAGAACCGTGAATGGGTTCAAAAACCGAAGTGAAAATGCCGATGGAAGCGGAGGGCAACAAGCCGAGCGAACCGGTAATCACACTGGCTTCATCGGTAAGAATATCGCCAAACATGTTTTCAGTAACCATTACATCGAAATTTTTGGGCCACTGTATAATTTGCATTGCGGCATTGTCAACAAACATGTATTCGGTTTGAATGTCATGGTATTTTGGCGCCATTTCCTGGGCCACTTCGCGCCACAAACGCGAGCTTTCCAGCACGTTGGCTTTATCGACTACCGTGAGTTTTTTACGGCGTTTCCCGGCAAATTCATATGCCAGTTTCAGAATGCGTTCAATTTCTTCGCGGGTATAGGTGTTGGTGTCAAATGCTGTGTTTCCGTTGTCTTTCCGGCCTTTTTCGCCAAAGTAAATTCCGCCGGTTAATTCGCGGATGCAGACAAAGTCGGCACCTTCCACCAGTTCGCGACGAAGTGGTGATTTGTGCAGCAGTGACTCAAACGTATTGACCGGGCGAATATTGGCATACAATCCCAGTTTTTTGCGCATGGCCAGCAATCCCTGTTCCGGGCGCACAGGCGCTTTTGGATTATTGTCAAACCGCGGATCGCCAATGGCGCCAAACAGCACGGCATCGGAGTCCATACACAACTGATGTGTTTCTTCGGGGTAGGGGTCACCGACCTGGTCGATGGCGGTTGCACCGGTGAGTCCGTATTCGTATTCCAGTTTGTGATTGAATTTTTTTGCCACCGCCTTAACGGCTTTCATGGCCTGTTCTATAATTTCCGGTCCGATTCCGTCGCCGGGAAGTATGGCAATTTTTAATTTCAT
>CAZCPH010000289.1:0-4622 GCA_964500105.1 uncultured Mariniphaga sp.
TGTTTCTGATATCCTGGAATCAAATGGTTCCTCCTCGATGGCGACAGTTTGTGCCGGTACCATGGCCATGATGGATTCAGCCATGAAAATGAAAAACCCGGTTTCAGGTATCGCCATGGGGCTGATTACCGATAAAGGCAGCGATAAATACGCCATTCTTTCCGATATTCTGGGAGATGAAGACCACCTGGGAGACATGGACTTTAAAGTGGCCGGAACGGTAAACGGAATTACCGCCACACAAATGGATATTAAAGTGGACGGCCTTTCCTACGAAGTGCTTTCGCAGGCGCTTATGCAGGCAAAAGAAGGCAGATTGCACATTTTGAATAAAATGCTGGAAGTGATTCCGGAGCCACGAGCCGACTTCAAACCGAACGTTCCGCGTATTGAAACCATCGAAATTCCGAAAGACATGATTGGTGCAGTAATCGGACCCGGCGGAAAAATCATTCAGGCCATTCAGCAGGAAACCGATACCGTAATTGCAATTGAAGAAATTGGTGACATCGGCAAGGTTGAGATTTCTGGTGCCGGAATTGAAGCCATTGAAGCAGCAAAAAAACGGATTAAGGCCATTGTTGCCATTCCCGAAGTGGGAGAAATTTACAAAGGCAAAGTAAAATCTGTAGTTTCGTTTGGTGCATTTGTGGAAATCATTCCCGGCAAAGACGGCTTGTTGCATGTGTCGGAAATGGCATGGGAGCGGGTTGAGTCGGCGGAAGATTTTACCAAAGAAGGTGAAGAGCTTGAAGTGAAACTGATTGGCGTTGACGAAAAAACCGGCAAACTGAAACTTTCGCGCAAAGCCTTACTGCCCAAACCCGAGGGGTATGTGGAACGTCCGCCAAGAGGCGATCGCCCGCCCCGCAGAGACGATAACCGCAGAGATGGAGGCCGCAGAGATGACAACCGCCGCGGAGGAGACCGCAGGGATCATCATCGCCGCGATAATGATCGCCGCGACCATAACCGTCCACGACGCGAAGATTAATTTTTCACGACATATTTTTTTGAGGAAGCCGTTCATTCATTGGACGGCTTTTCTTTTTATTTGCTAATTTTGGTTCCTAAATAAAAAAACTGGCATGGAAGATTGGGCAGAGCAACTGATTACCCGGTTCGAAGAAGAGCTGGAGGGAACAAAACAACGCGATTTGAGGTTTTTCCGGGTTGAAGAGTTCAAGAGGAATATTCGCAGGGCAAACGAATTTTCGAAGAGCTGCCCGGTTTGCGAAAAGGAAAAACTGAATATTGCTGACGTTGCCGGGAAAATCAATGAAGCGATTCAGATTCCGGGAAAAGCACGCAGGGAATACGACAGGGTTATCGGCCGGTTATCTTCACATATGCAGAAGGAACACGGATTTTACCCGCCATTTTATTTCGCTTATCTGTTTTCATTTTTCGGAATGGTAGCCGGTTTGCTGTTGGGGTACCTGCTAATGAAAATTTTTCCGGAATGGAACTGGATTATGTTGATAACCGGATTTATTGCCGGTTTGATTGCGGGTTATGTGTGGGGAAATAAAAAGGATGCAGGAATCAGAAAGGACAAAAAGCTGATGTGAAATTTGCCCGCTATAAGATGAAGTATTTAGTTATTGAAGGAAATATCGGTTCGGGAAAAACAACCCTGGCAAACATGCTGGCAGATGATTTGAATGCACGACTTATTCTGGAACAGTTTGCAGACAACCCGTTTCTGCCCAAATTTTATAAAGATCAGGAGCGTTACTCTTTTCCGTTGGAATTGTCTTTTCTTGCCGACAGATACAATCAAATCAAAAAGGAAGTGCTCAACCGCGATCTTTTTCACCCGCTTTTGATTGCTGATTACTACTTTGCAAAAACGGCTATTTTTGCCCAAAATACCCTGAAACCCGATGAATATCACCTGTTCCGGCAAATTTTCAACATGGTGTCAGACCATATTCCAAAACCCGATCTGTATGTTTTTTTGCATGCCGACACTTCAAAACTGCTGGAAAACATTAAAAAACGGGGAAGGGATTATGAGCAGGATATTTCGGCTGATTATCTGGAGAAAATCAGAGACGGTTATTTTACCTATTTTAAAGGCATTACTTCTTTTCCGGTGCTCATTTTGGATGTCAATCAAATCGATTTTGTAAAATATCCCGAACATTTTGGTCGTTTAAAAGATACACTTTTTAATAACCAGTATAAATTAGGTGTAAACCGGACAATTTTGTTCTAATTTTGGATTTTTTCATTTTATGGTATAAAAAAGCTTGCTATTTTTGTGAGCAATGGCAATTAAAATTTTAAAAAATAAATAATTCGGTATGTTATGAGAAATTTCAGATTAAAATCATTGGTTTTGTTTGCGTTAACTGCAGTTCTGCTTTCGGGCTGTGCAGGGTTGAAGAAAATGAAAAAAAATGCTGACCAGATTCAGTTCAGGGTTACACCCGAAGTTTTGGAAACCCACGCTGGTGAAGTGGACTTAACAGTTGACGGCAGATTTCCGGTAAAATATTTCAATAAAAAGGCTACTTTAACCGCTACACCGGTTCTGAAATACGACGGTGGCCAAACCAATTTCAGTCCGGTTACCCTGCAGGGCGAAAGTGTTCAGGGAAACAACCGGGTAATCAGTTACAATGCAGGCGGAACTTTTAGTTATAAAGATGCAACTGAGTTTAGCGATGCCATGCGTAAATCAGAACTTTTTGTAAATATCAGAGCGTCGCAGGGTACAAAAACACTCGATTTTGATCCGATTAAAATTGCAGATGGCGTAATTGCCACCAGTACTTTGGTAGCCAATTTCCCGAAGCCAATTCTGGGTGTTCGCCGCGAAGCCAACACTTCAGGGAAATACGATCCCAATATTGATCCGTTTCAGAGAATTGTTCCTGATGAAATGGTGGCCGATATTCACTATTTGATCAACCGGGCAAATTTGCGCAACGAAGAAATAACTGCAGAAGATGTAAGAGCTTATTTGGAATACACACAAAGGGCAAACGAAGAAGAACGCATCGACCTTAAAGGGATTGAAGTTTCTGCCTATGCATCGCCCGATGGTTCAATCGATTTGAACACTGATCTGGCTGGAAAACGTAAAGATTCATCATCTGATTTTCTGGCTCAGCGGTTGAAAGAACTGGGTGTTGATGTAAATTTGAGAACGAAATACACTCCTGAAGACTGGGACGGATTCAAGGAAAAGCTGGAGCAGTCCAACATTCAGGATAAAGAACTGATTTTGCGTGTGCTTTCCATGTACAGCGACCCTGAAGTCCGTGAACGTGAAATCAGGAATCTTTCAGAAACATTTACTGAACTGGCCGACAAAGTACTGCCTGAACTTCGCCGGGCAAAAATGCTGACCAATGTTGAGCTGATTGGAAAAACCGACGAAGAACTGATGGCACTGGCAAAGTCTGATCCGGCTTCACTCAATCCGGCAGAATTGCTTTACGCAGCAACCCTGTTCGAAGACCTTAACGAACAACTTTCAGTGTACAATTCATTCCAGAAAGTTTATCCGAACGACTGGCGCGGACCGAATAATGCAGGATACGTTCTGGTAAAACAAATGAAATACAACGAAGCCAAACCGTTGTTTGAAAAGGCAGAATCGTTGAAAAACGATGATCCTGTTGTGAAAAATAACCTGGGTGCAATTGCACTGTACGAAAACAAGGTTGACGAAGCTGAAACACTGTTTGGGGCCGCTGCCGGTGCAGGCAAAGAAGTAAACTACAATCTGGGTATTGTAAGTCTCAAAAAAGCCAACTACGATCAGGCCGTGCGTTACTTCAGCGACTTCCAGGATGTGAATACCGGGCTGGCAAAAATTCTGGCAGGCGACAACAACGCACTCAGGGATCTGGATGCTTTCGAACGTACCAACTGCTTTATGAAAGAATACCTGAAAGCGGTGATTGGTGCACGTACTGCCCGCGAAAACCTGTTGTTCGAAAGTCTGGAAGCAGCAGTTGAGTACAATCCGGATATGAAACAGAAAGCAAAAACCGATCTGGAATTTGCAAAATATTTCAGCAACACAAGATTTCAGCAAATTGTGAATTAATTTCGCAACGTTATTTGCACAAAGGGCAGTCAGTAAATTGGCTGCCCTTTGTTTTTTATGACCAATTGCTTTTTATATCTGCGCAGAAAACAGTATTTTTTCCGAATCAATTATTATCAACGAAAATTCAATTTATACACTATGGAAATGATAAATCATTACATCGAAGAAAACAAAGAGCGTTTTTTGGAAGAACTTTTCGGGTTGCTGCGAATTCCGTCCATCAGCTCCATTAAAGATCACAAGCCGGATATGTACAAGGCGGCAGAGTACTGGAAGGAAATGTTGCTGAAATCGGGTGCAGGGAAGGCTGAAATTTACGAAACAGCCGGAAATCCGGTTACGTATGGCGAGAAAATTATAGACCCGTCGTTGCCTACCGTTTTGGTGTATTCCCATATGGATGTAATGCCGGTAGATCCCATTGAGAAATGGAAATCCGAACCGTTTGAGCCGGAAATCCGCGACGGAAAAATCTGGGCCCGTGGGGCTGACGATGATAAAGGCCAGGGAATGATGCACGCCAAAGCTTTCGAACTGATGGTAAAAACCAACA
>CAZCPH010000290.1:0-4615 GCA_964500105.1 uncultured Mariniphaga sp.
CTGAAAAGGGCTGAAGAAGCGAATCTTCAAACAATCCGGAAGAGCGCACGGCAAGTGGTTTTTCCACCTTTTTTACATATTCCATTAAACGCTCCCTTATTTTTTCATCAAACTCAGAGTCGAGAAAATGTTGCCGAATGGAGTTGTAATCGTTCAACGAATAAATATCTTCATATAAATTATTGGTTTCCACAAACTTATCGAACTCAAGCGCTCCTATTATGGCAGTAGCCGGAATTCGAATATTTAAATCGGGAATGAGTTTATGAAAATCGATATTTTCAATAAAGTTGCAGATAAATGCAATTCCACGGCCTTTACCTCCCAGCGAGCCCTTTGCCATACGCATAATCAGTCTGTTGGAGCTCACCAGTAAAGGATCGAAATTAACAATGGTTCCTTTCAGTTTTTCAAAACGTGCTGTTTTAAATACTTCCAGACAAAACTGACGAAGCTCTTCAGCCGATTCGAAATCTTCGGTTTTTATAGGCCGTAAAAGTTCTGCCATGTTGATTTCACCGCGGGCCATCAACCAGGTCGAAAAAGAGTTTCGTCGTCCGTGATACAGCAATGCTTCGGCCGGTATTTCCCTGAATTTTTCCTGAAAATCGTGCAGGTTTTCAGCTTCGGTGATGGGTTTACCATCTTTTCCCTTGAAAATGAAATTTCCGAATCCGAGCCGGCGGTATAAAAAATTGAGAATGTCCATCGAAAGACTTTCAGAATTTTTATTGATGAATTCGGCCTGAATTTCCCTGGCACGGGCTGCATTTGAAATATCCTGAGACTGCAGCAAAACCGGAATGGGATATTTCAATGTTTCTTTGGCATATTTCAGCAATTCAATTCCGGCATCCCCGTCTTCTTTTCCCCCCTTTTCAAATTTCACATCAGAAATAACGCAGAGCATGTAGCGCCTGTAGCTGTTAATAATTTTCACGGCTTCTTCGTATGTGTCCACCAGAATAACTTTGGGCCGGGCGCGCATTTTCAAAATCTTGTGCAATTCATCTTTGGCATCTTCCTGCACCAGAATCTGGGTCTGGGTCATAATGGTTGTGTAGAGCATGGGCAGGTAGCGCGAATAATACTGAATGCTGTCTTCTACCAGCAACACCACCCGCACATTTCCGTTTTGCGTATCTCGGGCAACGTTTTTCTTGTCTTCTATGTATTTAATCATGGCCAGAAAAACATTGGAATTGCCGTTCCACACAAATATCCGGTCGATGAAGTCGAGTTTTCGCCCTTCGGCCTGAAAATAGCGCAAATCTGCATTGTTGTTTGCCAGCAACAACAGCGGAATTCGGGGGCGCAAACCGGCAATGGCGTGAGCCGTTTCAACCGCTGCATTTTTATCGAGTCCGGCCATTACAATGATCACGTCAAAATCTTTGTGCTCGAGAGTCAGCAACGCATCTTCGGTTGTATTCACGCTGGTAAAACGGGGTGCAGCGTATAAATTAAGCTGAAGGTATTCGCCAAAAATTTTATCGCTGAACTGGCCTTCGCGAACAATGGTGTACGAATCATAAAGAGTAGCAACCAGCAAAACTTCCTTCACCTTGTAAGGCATTAGCTCCTGAAAAATGTCGCGGTCGGTTTTCTTCCGTTTGTAAATGCTTGCCAGTGTAATTTCGTCTATATTAATGCTCATATTTTTCGATTTTAATCCGCTGAAATTAACGATTTTTCAGAAAACATGAGCAGAAACCGTAAAGATTGAAAAACAAAAAAGGTTCTGCAATAACCAAAGAACCTCTTTCAATGTATTTATCGCTCACTTTCTTAGTCAAGCTTATGAATTACCAGGCCGGAACGCAGTTTAGGTTCGAACCAGGTGGTTTTTGGCGGCATAATATTTCCGCTGTCGGCAATATTAATCAGCTGTTGCATAGAAACCGGGTAAAGTGCAAAAGCGGCTTTCATCTCTCCCGAATCGACTCTTTTTTTCAGCTCAGCCAAACCACGAATTCCTCCCACAAAATCAATTCGTTTTGACGTACGCAGATCAGTAATCCCAAGCAACGGACCCAAAACATGGTTCGACAAAATGGTTACATCCAGCACACCAATTGGATCATCATCGTTAAATGTTCCCTTTCGGGCGGTAAGTTTGTACCAGTTGTTTCCCAGGTAAAGACTAAACTCGTGCAGCCGTGCAGGTTTATAAACCTCCGGTCCCATTTTCTCAACATCAAAAGCTCTGTTCAGTTCGGCCAGAAAACCGGGTTCGGAATGCCCGTTTAAATCTGTTACAACACGATTATAATCAATAATTTGCAATTGGTTATCCGGAAAATGAACAGCCATAAAATAGTTGTACTCCTCGTTGCCGGTATGCTGTGGATTCTGCGCCGTTTTCTCAAGCCCGATTCGTGCAGCGGCTGCGGTCCGGTGATGTCCGTCTGCAACATAGGTACAGGGAACCTTCGTTTCAAAAAGGTGCTGAATTGCTTTGTTTTTTTCGGCATCGTTCACCACCCAGAAATGATGGCCAAAACCATCTTCGGCGGTAAAATCGTATTCAGGCTCTTCGTTTTCAACCACCTCATTTACAATGGCATCGATTTCGGGAACAGCCTTATAGGCAAAAAATACCGGTTCAATGTTTGCGTTCAGATACCGGGTCAGCACCATGCGGTCTTCCTCTTTTTCGGGGCGGGTCAGTTCATGCTTTTTTATCCGTCCGCTTTCATAATCGGCGCACGCAGCACCGCCAACAATTCCATACTGTGTGCGCCCGTTCATGGTTTGTGCGTAAATGTAATATTTCGGTTCATCATCCTGCACCAGCCAACTCTTTTCCTGAAAAGCCCTGAAATTCTCCAGCGCTTTGTTGTAAACGGTTTCAGAATGAATGTCCTCCACTCCGGGGCACTCAATTTCTGCACGTGTAATACGCAGCAACGATTTTTCTTTTCCTTTAGCCATTTTGGCTGCCTCATCAGAGTTCATTACGTCGTAAGGGAGACAGGCCAGTTCGCTTACGATTTCTTTTGGAGGCCGAAGCCCCTTAAAAGGTTTTACTTTCGCCATAAATTTTTATTTATTCACCTGAAATGTGACATCCCCTTTTTCAAAAAAGGCCACAATTTGTTGGGCAGCTGCCACTCCGGCATTGATGTTTGCCTCTGCAGTTTGGGCGCCCGCCTTTTTAGGTGTAAAAAAGCAGCGACCTTCAAACTTACCGGCAAATTCTGCTGCACAGTCAGGTGTAAGATCCGACAAATATTTTAAGTTGGGTTTTTCTTCCATTATTCTCACCAGGTCGGGTTCGTTAATCACTTCTTTTCTGGCAGTGTTTACAATTACGGCTCCGTCTTTCAGTTGTTTCAGTACTTCGTAACTCACCGACCTGATGTGTTCGCCGCGTGCCGGCACGTGAATGGAAACTATGTCGCTTTTTTCGTAGAGCTGTTCCAGCGATTTGGTTACTTTCAATCCGATTGCGGCAGCCGCACTTTTGCTGTAACGGGTATAAACAATCACTTTCATTCCAAAAGCACGGGCAATGCGAAAAACGTTTCTTGCCACGTATCCAAACCCGTGCAATCCGAGCGTGCGCCCCCGCAATTCGCCTCCGGGTTTTCCACTAAACATTTCCCGCAAACCAAAAATTGCCAAACCTATAGCCAGTTCGGCAACGGCATTGGAATTTTGTCCGGGTGTATTCATTACCACAACATTATTTGCTTTGGCGACATCGCAGTCAATATTGTCGTAACCAGCGCCAGCTCTCACAACAATTTTCAGTTTCTGAGCTGCATTAATAACTTCGTCATTTACAATATCGCTTCTGATTATCATGCCATCAGCGTCTGCAACTGCTTCAAGCAAAGCTTTTCTGTCAGTATAACTCTCAAGCAGAACCAGGTTGTAATCTTTTCCTGCCTTTTCAAAAATTTTACTGATTTTTTTAATTGCCACAGGGGCAAACGGTTTTTCGGTTGCTACTAAGATTTTTCTCATCACTCAAATTTTTTTGTTAGAAAAAATGCAGGATTCTCACCCTGCATTTTTCACTATTTGTTTTTTTCAAAATCCTGCATGGTTTCAACAAGCGCCTTAACGCTTTCAACAGGCATCGCGTTGTAAATGGAGGCCCTGAAACCTCCCACTGAGCGATGTCCTTTAATTCCCACCATTCCCTTGGAGGTGGCAAAATCAAGAAATTCTTTTTCCAGTTCGGTATATTCCGGCGCCATAACAAAAGTGACGTTCATGCGCGAACGGTCTTCGGCATTTGGCACGGTAGGAACAAACAATTTATTTCTGTCCAGCTCACTGTAAAGCAGATTTGCCTTTTCTATGTTTACTTTTTCCATGGCTTCCACCCCACCGTTTTCCTTCAGCCAGCGCAATGTTTGCAGGCTTGCAAAAACCGGAAGTGTAGCGGGTGTGTTAAACATGGAACCGGCATCGATATGAGTTTTGTAACTGAGCATGGTTGGAATCGGACGATCGACTTTACCCAGAGCTTCGTCTTTAACTATAACCAGTGTAGCACCCGACGGTCCGAGGTTTTTTTGTGCTCCGGCATAAATCAGGTTGTACTTTGCTACATCAACCGGGCGGCTGAAAATATCGGATGACATATCGGCCACCAGTGGTA
>CAZCPH010000291.1:0-4610 GCA_964500105.1 uncultured Mariniphaga sp.
GACATTTGCACATTTGAGTAATGCTCTGGCGCATGCTTCAATGGTAGATCCAGTGGTTATAACATCGTCTACCAACAAAATTTGCTTGTCTTCAAAAGCACTTTTATCTTTCACATCAAAAATACCATCTACATTCTGCCAGCGTTCAAACCGGTTTTTCCGGGTTTGGGTTGAGGTGAAAATTTTTCGGAACAAATTGGCTTCAGACACAGGTTTATGCATGCCTGCTGAAATACCGCGGGCAATCCATTCGCTTTGGTTGAACCCGCGTTTTTTCTCTTTTTTGGGGTGCAGCGGCACCGGAACGATTACATTAATTTCCTTAAAATGATCCGATTCTGCCAGCAGTGTGCCAAATTTTTTTCCGGTAAGCAGCCCCAGTTCTTTTAACCCTTTGTATTTAATGAAATGAATAAGTTTTTGGTACCGGCTGCCTTTCCGGTAATGGAAGTATGAAGTAGCGTGTTCAATTTGCACCCTTCCCCAGAAAAGCTTTGCCACTTTGTTTTCGTGGTCGTGTTCAAAACGGCTCAATGGCAAGTCGAACCAGCATCTCATACAAACGAATTGTTCCTGCGAAATGAGTCGTTCGCCGCAAGTGATGCAGATTTGAGGATAAAACAACCCCAAAACATCGTCAAAAATTTTTGTCAGCGTGTTCATGCTGTTTAATTTACAACATTTTTTTGAAAATTCATCGATGCTGCTTTCGGAGCAAAAAATGCATAAATTTCAGAAAATTTTTCGCAGAAAATAGTTTAACTGTTCTTTAACAGAATTGTACGGGTTATAAAATATTTTGAGGTTTTCTTTGAAGAGGTTTTAGAAAAGCGTCATTTATTTGCTGGGTACGATTCAGAATAGAAGATGATCGCTTTTCGCGTTTTATAACACTCTCCTATTCCTTTTTCCCAGGTTGTCTTTTCCCAAGGCAACCTTTTCATTTTAAAAATTATTGGAATGTTACAACAATTTTCACAACCTGCTGTTTATTAGAGTCTAATGAAACAGGTGTTGTTTAATATTCAGCGTGTTTTTCATACTTCTGAAGAGGAAATGGAAGCCATAGAACGTGTAATGCAGGTTACATTTCTGGAAAAAAAACCAGTTCCTGCTGAAAGAGCATGCTGTGTGCAAAACCATTGGTTTTATCGAGCACGAGAGTATGCGGCTTTTTTACGAAACGCCCGATAAAGAGGTCTGCAACGATTTCTTTTTCGAAAACTCGCTGGTGGGTTCGGTGGCCAGTTTTCTCACGCAAACACCTTCCATTGTAAATATTGCCGCCACAGAAAAATGCGAATTGCTTCTTTTTGAATATGCCGACGTATTGGAACTCACACAAAGATTTCCCTCATTAAAAACACTGACAAATATTATCTTACAGGAACAACTCCTTAGGGCTGAAAAACGGGAGGCATCACTCCTTCGCGACACACCAGAACAACGATTCAAAAACCTGCTGGTAGAACATCCCAAAATTTTCAAGCGCATTCCGCTGCGCTACGTGGCCAGCTACTTGGGCATCACTCCTGAAACACTCAGCCGCTATCGCGCAAAATTTCTTTTGTAATTTATTTCTTCGGCGCAACTAATTTTCAGACAAAAACATCCTTTTCTTGATTTGGATCAAGTGGCGGCAGGTTTTCCTCCGCTTACTTTGCATTGTAATTTTTAAACAATGTAAAAATGAAAACGAAAAACAGAAATGAAGAAGTCCTGGTTTTAACCGATGTAATTAAGGTGTTGGTGAGCAACACCGAAAAGGAAAACGGCTATGCTGTTTTCGAAGAAAATGTTCCGCCGCTTGGCGGTCCGCCGCCTCATCGCCATCCCGACGAAGAAATTTTTTATGTGCTTGAAGGGAAGTTTGAATTTATTCTGAACGACATGGAGAATCCGTTTCAGGTTTTGCCCGGAAGCGTGGTGCATGTACCGTCGAATGCCCTTCACACCTCTAAAAATGGAAAATTTTGTATGATAGCTTCTGACGTGAAGTTTATAATGAATGGAGCAAATCACCTTTCCAATGCATTGACAACCTATCCGTTCAATGAAGTATGAATCAAACTGCAACACCAGTCGTTTCACTCATGTTTTTTCCTGAAAAACAGCCTGTTGTGTGAACGCTTGTGAAACTAAAAATACTTTTCCCGGATGTAACTCCGGCCAAAAAAGTCCATGTCGAACCCCAGGGTAACCTCGTAAGTGCCGTACTGGTATGGAAAAATTTCGTTGTAAGTAAGGTCCATGGCAACACCCAGGCGCAGGTTGTTGTCCATAATCCATTGCGCCACAAAGCTAACGGCATTTCCCGATCTGCTCATTACACCCAGCCATACCTTTTCACGCAACATAAAATTAATGCCTAAATCGTGCTGTAAAGGAAGGTTGCGGGTGTATGTAAGCATCATGGTTGGCTTAATAATCAGGTAGTTGTACTGAATCAGCCTGAAAACATATCCACCCATAAGGTAAACCGTTTGAATCTGCGATTCGAGGTTGAAATTATTGATGTTGGCTTTGTAGTCGTTCCGAATCATTTTGGGAAGAGAGAGTCCCACATAATAGTATTCATCATATAAAAATGCGCCAACACCAAAGTTGGGCATAAATTTCAGGTCCACATCTTCTGCAAAAGCTTCATCGTACTGTCCGTCAGGGTAAAGCTGGTACTGCGTGAGTGGATTTTTGTAGTTGATAAACCCGAATTTCAGTCCCATTCTCAGCCGGGTTTGGGGTGTAATGGCAATTTCGTAAGCATAATCACCAAAAATAGTCAGCTTGTTTTCCAGACCATACCGGTCGCTGGTGATGTTGAGTCCGAGGCCAACTCTTTCGTTGTTTGTGGGAGAATGAAACGAGAAAACCTGAGTAAGCGGAGAACGATTAATCCCGGCCCACTGTTTTCGCACCAGGGTTGAAAAACCTATTTTTTCCCACATACCTGCATAGGCTGGATTAACGGGTTGCATATTGAACATGTACTGCGTAAGAATGGGTTCAACATGCGCACTTTCCCTCCTGTTTTGTCCGTGAATTCCGGTAATAAAAATGAACAGAAAGAATGACCCGATGACCAACCGTTTTAACCCGTTTAACATCTTCTTTGATGAAAAAATTCAACGGGAAAACTACGAATTTAGAGCGACATAGGCAACAGCTGAATCAAAATAATGAAAAGCGGTATCTGCACAATCGTCTTCATCAGTCGATTTTAACTTTTGCGAGGTAAACAGAGGTTTTTCCTTCATGCGATGAGTAATAGCTTACCCACACCATCCCATCGTGAAAAACCATTCCTGGATAACTGGTATCGCCTCCCGAAGGAAGAGTGAGTGCTTCGGTAATAGTGCCCTTTCGGGGGTTTACCCAGCAAAGCGATGTGCGTGCCGGTTGCCATCCGTCACTGCCATAAAGCCTTACGGCAGCCAGAAACCTGCCATCAGGCAGCTGTATCATCTGCGGACCGCCAATGCGGGTGCCCAAATCTTTCCATGTCCATTGAATGTACGGAGGCAGTGCAGTACCCAGCAGTCCCGATTTCTGTTCTCCGTCGCGACGAAGCAGGCAAAAGGCGGTATCGCCACTAAAGACCATTGCAGTTTCGTTGGGATAGCTAATAACTCCGAGGTCATTTACCAGCGGGCTGAACGATTTCCCGTCGCTGCTGTGGTACAGCCGCAAATAACGGTATTGGTTGCACCCGTATCCCATGCTGTAAGCTTTTTTGTTGTGCCAGGTGATGCGCCAAAGCCAGAAGTCGCGATCGCCAATGGGGTGGCCATCGCTCCAGGAACGACCGTTTTCAGAAAACCACACCATCGACTGGTGGGTATTTGCCGACTTGTCGTGTAACGCACCGGCCCCCGAAAGCATCAGCAGTTTTTCAGGTGTAACGGTAATTTTGGCATCGCGAAGATCCATGTGGTCAGAAGTAATCAGAGCTGCCGATTCCCACTTGTTTCCGTCTTTGGAGGCAATTACGCGTAACGCTCCGTCGGGCGAAACATGGCCTTCACCTTCCCTGAAAACACAAAACCACTCGTCGTTGAAGCGGATTAAATCGGTAAAAGCATTGTGAGGGGCATGATCCCAGATTTTCCTAACTTCCGGAAGCTGAAGCTTCGGATTGGTCTGGCCGGCGGCAAATCCTGCTGTGAGTAAAACTACAATGGTGGTCAGACAATATGTAAAAAAATTCTGCATAATAAATACTTTTAATTCCTGTCTGCACAGGTTATGAAATTGCAAGTTAACAAATCTGTCCGCGAAACAGGGGAGGGCAGTTGCTTTTTCTTTACACAAAAAGCCGGAAGCTACTAAAGGCCCGGCGGGAATGGCAATTGTTTTAAATTCAAAACAGTCTCTCACAAATTTTAGAAAAATAAAAACCACCTTGTGCCGGCTAAATAAATTCCGGCAACTCTTTTTTTAATATCGCAAAGAATACTACCTTTGCAGTCGCTACGTGGAAAGATTTGAGATTGATTGCAACCACAGGAAAAAAATGCTAAAGCAATCGCTTTTTTTCAACAATTTCAATCTGATACATCCCGCAGCCAGTAAATTAATGTTGAACATGCTGATTAATTTCGGCTTAAAATTTG
>CAZCPH010000292.1:0-4597 GCA_964500105.1 uncultured Mariniphaga sp.
GTTTCTCCTGCTTCCGGAAATATTCTTCAAACCCGAAACGAAGGAGATATTAAAAATGAGGGAATTGAATTTTCGTGGGATCAAACCATGGTGGATACCAGGAATTTCAGGTGGAACATGATTACCAACTTTGGCCGCAGCCGCGGAACAGTTGAAGATTTGCCCGACCAGCTGGTTGAAGTTTACCATTATGCAGGTCAGGTGAGCGACATCAGGCCAACAGCTTACCTGCACGGTTCAACTATGGCACTGTCGGGAAAAGATTATCTCCGTACCGGTGACGGACAGATAATTGTGGACGAACAGGGGCGCCCCAAAATCAATGCTTCCAGTTCGTTGCTTATCGGAAACCGCGAGCCAGATTTTACAGTGGGCTGGCTCAACCGCTGGAATTACAAAGCCTGGTCACTTTCTGTGATGATGAATTTCAGAAAAGGTGGCGATGTTGTGAACGGTACGTTGCGAAGTATGATGAATGGCGGACAGGCCAAAAACATGGAAACCTACCGCAACCGGCAGATTCTTGTGGAAGGCGTGGTTGAGCAGCCAGACGGAACCTACGCTCCCAATACCGTACCTGTAATTTTTGACCAGGCGTTTTATATCAATTACTTTGCACCGGTTGGTTCCAACTTTATCGAAGATGGCTCTCTGATGCGCATTGGCTATGCAACACTTGCATACAATGCCGGCAATCTGGCCGAAAAAATTGGCATTAAAGGATTGAATTTTTCTGTAACCGGCCGCAATTTGCTGCTGCTGACCAATTACTCCGGCTCCGATCCTGTTGTTAACTACACCGGCAGTTCAGGCGGAACAGGAACATTTGGAATTGATTATTTGGGAATTCCAAATACCCGAAGCTTTACCTTTAATGTAAGTGCAACATTTTAAAAAAGTAAAAAGATGAAAAAGACAAAATATATACTCATTTTACTTGCTTTTCTGGTTGGTTTTTCCGGATGTGAAGACTATCTGGGCGATAACCGCGACCCCGACGGAGTGGACCAGGTGCCTGTAAATGAAATTATGCCTGTAGTGTTATTTTACATGGCGCTGGAAAATTACGATCACAGTGAGTACGGAGCTTATCTTGCCCAAAGTTTGACAACTGCAGGCAGAAGTCAAACCGGTTCGCATGCGTATCGCAGCGGGTGGGAGTTCCTTGGCATGAACCGGCATCCGCAATGGCGCAGACATTTTTATGATGTGGGAACCAACGGCAAAGAATTATTGCGGTTTGCAGAAGAAGAAAACTCAGTGAATTATGTTGCGCTGGTGCGTCTGCTCCGGCTGCTATCTGTGCAACAGACAACCGATATTTTTGGTGATATGCCGCTAACGGAAGCTTATTTGTCATCTTCGCCAAAATACGACTCGCAGGAAAGCATTTACGAATGGATGAAAACCGAAGCAGATGAACTTGTTCAGCTGTTTGACAGTCCGGAAGTTAACCAGCCAACAAACCGGCCAATGGGAAAAAATGTTGACCGCGTTTTTGCCGGCGATATGGGAAAATGGAAACAGGTTTTACTGGCAGTGAGAGCACGGATTTTGTTACGCGATTTACCCAATTTGAGTACCGGAAATGCCAGCGCAGTTTTAACGGCAGCAGAACAAGCTCTTGCCGGTTGGAGCGATCCGCGGTACAAATTCGATGGTGGATCGAGCGTAGAAAAAAACTGTATGTGGGGAAGAAACAACAAACCGGTTAATTCGTGGGAAAGCCGTTCAAATGACTTGCTGGCTGCCATTCCAACAAAATTTTTAATTGAAAATCTGATGGGATACAATCCGGAAACGGATGAATTTTCCGATCCGAGACTACCCTACCTGATGGAAGCCCGTGCAGATGATGACGGAGTTGTAAAATTCAGGTATCTGGAAAGCAATTCAGGCATGCCACCCACACACAAAATTGAATGGTATCCTGATTTGTACGAATCTGTTTTTACAACCGACACTTCCACCATTACATTCATTACACGCGAAGAACTTCATTTTATTGCAGCAGAAGCTGCCTACTGGGCGCAAAACAAGAATAAGGCAGCAGAACACCTCCGGTTGGGAATTGAATCGCATATGAATCGTGTACAGGTTCCTCAGGCGGAAATTGACGCGTACCTGAACAATTCAGAACTGGTCCCCGGTTCTTCCAACATCAACCTGAGTCATATTATGATGGAAAAATACAAGGCAATGTACCTGCAGGTTGAATTGTGGAACGATTTGCGCCGGTATGGTTACAGCAACGACTTAAACGGCAAAACGTTTGACAACACGGTAATTTATCCCGGTTTGCGCCGGCCACAGAATTTGTATGAAGCATACTGGAGCGCTGAAAACCAATGGATTCAGCGAATTAACTACGACCCTGAAACCGAGGAAAAATACAATATGGAAGAGTTGGAACGACTGGGTGCCTTCAGAAATCCGGAATGGTTGAAGAAACCGATGATATGGGCACCTCAAAACTAAAGCTGAAAGGAGAAAAATTATGAATACTATTGCATTCAGAAAATCAAATTTATTTAGCAGGGTTTTAAAATTTACAGCTTTTGCTCTTTCATTTCTGCTGTTGAATTTGTCCTGCACCATAAACGATCCGGTTGCAGATATTTCCACGCCTGGATATGTTGGAGCAAGCATTTACTGGGATGTACCTGTAACCAACGTGAATGCCGGTAACGAAGTGTCATTTTATGCCGAATACTGGTCAGAGGATGATGCAGTCAAATATCTTGGTGTTTGGTATAATGTCAATAAAAATTTGAAATTCACATTAACTTATCCACCAACTGGCTACACATTAACACTTGATTCTTCGGCACTGGTTCGTGAGCTTCTGGAGATTAAAACTTTCGAACATTCGGAAACCAATTATGATGCTGAAAAGAAGGCATATGTAATCGAAGACAGTTTTCCGGTTAGCTATACACTTTCTGCTCTGGAATATAAAAATCCGATTGCATTCAATCAGGAACAGTTTAACCAACTCATTCCCGGTTATGTAAAAACACGATTTTTGGATAATCTTTTCCCGCAACTTACCTATCAGGATTTCAGAACCTTTCTTGTAACCGACAGACAACTCGTGGAAGAAGAGGTTTTTGAATCGTATTTTGATTCAGAAGTTGTTGGAGAAGAAACCGTGCGAACCATTAAGTCTGATGCTGCATCCGTGCTTCGTTCGCACCTTAACGACGTGCCGTTTAGTGCATTTATATACAACAAAAACAGGCAATACTACGCAGTAGAGTTTACACAAGGTTACCAATTGAGTGCAAAGTTCCGGATTGTAAACGGAAATGATGTGGAAAATCTTTCTGAAATTAAAACAATCACCGTGTTGTAAAACGTAAAAACATTTGAATTATGAAACGATTTAAGCTATACATTCTGCTTTCAGCAATTATCACAGCATTGGGATTTTGGTCGTGTGAGCAGGAAATCTCGCCCGAATATTTTCCGCCGGCAGATATAGATTTCACCTATTCATCTTCTTCATTGCACTATGTGGTTGGAGAAGAAATCCAGTTTCTTAACCTTTCAGTCAAAGGTTCGTCGTGGGAATGGGATTTTGGCGACGGTTCAACATCGAACGAACAAAGTCCGGTACATAAATACACCTTGCCGGGCACCTACACCGTTGTTTTGAAGGTTGACGGTACTCATCAGGTTGAAAAGAAACTGATGATCAGTGATATTGTACCTGTAGTAAATTATACTTCAACCGATCAGGTCATTGTTTTCAACCAAACCCAGGTTTCGTTCGATGTTTTGCTCGAAAATCCTGAAAACAAGCCAGTTGAGTACAACTGGAAATTTCCTGCAGGAACCATTGGCGAAGGCATCGATGAAAACGGAAACAGTTCACTTGAATCACCATCTGTTGTTTTTGGAAGCGTGGGAAGTCAGAATGTTTCACTCACCATTACCATCGATGGCAAAGAGCTGACACCGGTAAATGTGAATGTTAAAGTGAATTACAATATGCCTGCAAAAACCCTTTATTACGCGGTAAAGGGGGGAAACATCATGTCGAAAAAAATAATTGACGGGCTTGACCCCGAACTGAATAATCCCTTTGATATGGGATATCGGTCAGGAAAACACCCGCTGACCCTTCAATTTAGCGGCGACTGGTTGTATGTTTTCGATGCCGGAACCCGTTTTGCCTTTGTGGCAGAACCACAATATCTTACAGCTGGTGACGGAGAAATATTTGTTGTTTCACACGACGGTTCCCGAAGGGAAACAGTTGTCGAAAACTTTGGAGGAGATACCTTCCTCGACTTTTACTACGGCTACATTGATGAAGAGCAGCAAATGATTTACTGGACCGACCGGCGCGAGGGGATCTTCAGAACCTCTACCGATACACGGAACAAAAGGTTTTCGTTTGACGAATTCAGTTATTTCGTTCGGAACACCTGGCTTGGGTATTATGGAAATGGAATCAGCTGGGGAAATATAAACGGTACCATTACCAAATACAACGGACAATGGTGGTGGGCAAAACACACCACAGGTTCAGGTATTTGGAGGTTCACTGAAAGTGATATTCTTGGCCGCGACCGGGTGGAAGGAGATCCGG
>CAZCPH010000293.1:0-4589 GCA_964500105.1 uncultured Mariniphaga sp.
ATTTGGGATTATGAGTTATTTATTCACAAGTGAGTCGGTCTCAGAAGGCCATCCCGACAAAGTTTCCGATCAGATTTCGGACGCACTTCTTGACGAGTTTCTGGCGTTTGACAGCAACTCGAAAGTGGCCATTGAAACGCTGGTTACCACCGGTCAGGTGGTAGTTGCCGGTGAGGTAAAATCCAAAACATATGTTGATGTGCAGGAGGTAACGCGTCGCGTGATCAACAAAATCGGGTACACCAAAGGTGCCTACCGGTTCGAAGGCGATTCCTGCGGAGTACTGGTTGCCATTCACGAACAGAGCCCCGACATTAACCGGGGAGTGGAAAAGGCCGATAAGAATGATCAGGGTGCCGGCGACCAGGGGATGATGTTTGGTTATGCCTGCAAAGATACCGATCATTTTATGCCGCTGGCCCTGGAGTTGTCGCACGAATTGCTGAAAGAACTGGCCGTCATCCGGCGCGAAGGAAAAGTAATGACTTACCTTCGTCCAGATTCCAAATCGCAGGTTACTATTCAGTATTCCGACGACAACATTCCTGAAAAAGTGCACACCATTGTGGTATCTACTCAGCACGACGAATTTGATGCTGACAAACCCATGCTGGACAAAATCAAGGATGATGTAATTAACATCCTTATTCCGCGGGTAAAGGCCAAACTGCCGGAGCGCGTGCAAAACCTGTTTGGCAGCGATATTATTTATCATGTGAATCCTACCGGGAAATTTGTGATAGGCGGTCCACACGGCGATACAGGACTCACCGGCAGGAAGATTATCGTAGATACCTACGGAGGTCGCGGAGCACATGGCGGCGGTGCATTTTCGGGAAAAGACCCGTCGAAGGTTGACCGCTCGGCAGCCTATGCCGCCCGTCACATCGCAAAAAACCTGGTGGCTGCAGGTGTAGCCGACGAAATTCTGGTACAGCTGGCTTATGCCATTGGTGTGGCTCAGCCGGTTGGCGTGTTTGTAAACACTTACGGCCGGAAAAATGTAACCATTTCTGATGGTGAAATTGCCGAAAAAATTCAGGAAATTTTCGATCTGCGTCCGGCAGCAATCGAGGAACGATTAAAGCTTCGCAATCCGATTTACCTTGAAACAGCGGCTTACGGCCATATGGGACGCCAGCCTGAAACCGTGGTTAAAAGGTTTGAATCTCCCTACGAAAGTAGTCCGGCAGTAAAAGAGGTGGAACTTTTTACCTGGGAAAAACTTGATGCAGTGAATGCGATTAAAAAAACTTTCGGGATATAGTCCCGGGGGAAGTGTAATAATACGCTTTCAGGGGGTGTTTCAGTTTGTACTGATTCATCCCCTTTTTTTTGGAATTGAATAAAAAGAAAAAGTAACCAGGATTTTCAGCATTCAGGGAGATTTTGTGTCCGCCAATACTTTTGCTGAACAAAATCCTTATTTTTATTCAGTTAACCTCCTTTCTGATTAAATTTGAATGGTTCAAACAGATTTTTACCCTGTTTTTTGTAACCTCTTTTTCTCCGCATCGAATAAGCTATCAGAGACAATGTTCACTTAAAACCTGGAAATCATGGAAGAAAAACTGGTTACAATCGTTGTTTTACCGTATTCCAAGGCACAGATTCTGAAAATCCGTTTGGATGAACAGGATATTGAGTGCGATCTGGAAGACATCAACCTTATGGAAGATGCTGCTACTTCGGTAAAGGTAAAAATTCTCGAAAAGGATATCCGGAAAGCAATGCCGGTTTTAGACGAATTTTTGGGGAAAAAGCATGAAGCCGAGCTGAAACCGGGGGAAAAGGATGACCATATACTGGTGCCTGTCGATTTTTCGCCGGTAACCATAAAAACCTGCAAAATGGCTTTTAATATTGCTGCCCACCTGCAGGTAAAACTGGTTTTTATGCATTGTTACATCAATCCTGTTGTTCATTCAGTTCCCTATGCCGACGTCTATGTTTACGATTCCACCCTACTGGAACGAATGGACAATGCGGAGAAAAATGCCAACGAAAATTTCAGGAAGTTTATTCGTAAACTTTCTGCCGATGTTGGCAAAGAAAAATGGAAAGCGGTGAATAAAGAGTACATTATTAAACCGGGATATGCGGATGAAGATATTTTGGCTTACGCACACGAAAACAATACCCGTTTAATAGTGATGGGTACGGGAGGCGACTCGGGGTTGGTAATGGGTAGCGTAACTGCCGATGTGATATACAATGCAAAAGTACCGGTGCTGGTTGTACCCGAAGATTCGCCTGAAAAGGAGATTCTTGACATTAAAAATGTGGTTTATGCCACTAATTTCGATGAAAAGGATTTTTCGGCCATTGAAAAACTGATTGGAATTTTAAAACCTTTTGAAGTAAAGGTTTTTTGTGTGCACGTGAGCAGGGAGCCGAACACAGACTGGAATACAGCCCGGCTTGAAGGCATGAAAAATGTTTTGCAGGGCAAGTACGAAAGAAAAGATTTTGCCTGCCGGCTACTGGTGGGGGAGAATATTCTGGAAACACTCGATAAGTTTATTGAAGAGGAAAATATCGACATAATTTCGCTTACTACCCACAAAAGAAATATGATTTCCCGGCTGTTCAATCCCAGCATTGCCCGGAAAATGGTTTTCCACAGCAATACCCCGCTTTTGGTTTTTCATGCGTAAACAGGCAGAATCAATCCGGTTGCCGGATTTCAGCAGGTTTTTGAAAAACTCTTTTAAACAAAAAGCAAACGCTGTAATTAATTGAATTACAGCGTTTGTTGTAGTTGTTGTCCCAACCGGAGTAGTATCGAACTTTTTACTGGAGGATTTTGAAGATGTGCTGAAGTTTATGAATGCTGAGATGCAAAGGAAAAAACGTAAGCTATAAAAGATTAACTTTGTTTTTTTGCAATTTGTTGAAATAGATGCCGGAAAATCAAAATATAGAATGGAAAGAAAGTTGGAGGGATGAATACCTCAAATGGATTTGCGGGTTTGCCAATGCCAGAGGTGGGAAAATTATCATTGGGAAGAACGACAATGGAGAGATTGTAGGTGTGGCAAAAGCAAAAAGACTTATGGAAGATATTCCCAATAAAATTCAAAATCAGCTTGGAATTATCTGTGATGTAGATTTGAAAAACGAAGATGGAAAAGATTTCATCGAAATTGATGTAAAACCTTATGATGTTCTTATTTCATATCAGGGCAAATATTATTACCGAAGTGGAAGCACCAAACAGGAACTTAAAGGAAATGCCTTAAATAATTTTCTGCTTAAAAAAGCTGGCAAAACATGGGACGATGTTGTCGAGCCACGGGCTAACCTGAAGGATATTGACCTTTCCGCAATCGAAGCCTTTAAAAAAGGAGCAACTTCAAGCAAAAGATTGCCTTTTATTGCAGAAGAAAAAAACATAGAACAAATACTTAATAACCTTTTACTGTTGGAAGATGGTAACTTAAAACGTTCAGCAGTTCTGCTATTTGGCAAAAATCCATGTCGGTTTTTCATAAATGCTTTTGTTAAAATAGGTCGTTTTGGACAAACAGATGACGATTTGCGTTTTCAGGAAGTAATTGAGGGGAATGCTTTTCAATTGGCCGACAAAACCTTGGATGTTCTTGATAGAAAGTTCTTTGTTTCTCCAATCTCTTACAAAGGATTACAACGGGTAGAAAGTTGGGAATATCCTTATGAAGCAATTCGTGAGGTTATTTTGAATGCGATAGTTCATAGAGATTATATGGGTGCACCAATTCAAATAAGTGTTTACGACGATAAACTGATTGTTTGGAATGAAGGTTCATTGCCAGAAGACTTGACAATTGAGGATTTGAAAAGGAAACATTCCTCCCGTCCGCATAATCCAATTCTTGCAAGTGCATTTTTCAAAGGTGGATTAATTGAAGCATGGGGGCGTGGAACCATTAAAATTATAAATGAATGTAAAAATGCAGGTTTACCGGAACCAATAATTGAAAATATTTCGGGGGGAATTAGTGTGACAATTCTAAAAAATCAGTTTAACGAAAAAAGCCTGATTGCACTTGGATTAAGAGCAAGGCAAATAAAGGCTGTGGAATACCTTAAAGAAAATCAAAGTATAACAAATAAAATTTATCAGGAAATATGTGAAGTTTCAAAAGCAACAGCAACACGAGATTTGACTGAATTAATCGAAAAATTCAGGCTGTTAGAAAGGTCAGGAGAGGTTGGAGCAGGAACATCTTATAAATTGATTGGCTCATAATTGGCTCAATTGGCTCATAAATGATTCAAAATGGACTCAAGGTTATTGATTTAAGAAAGCTTGTAAAAATGAATATTTTTACATCGTCGGGAGCAAAAGGAGCTGGGGCTTTTTATGTTTTGAAATAACTATGTAACAGAGATTCAAGAATATTTTCTTCTATTTTTATGCAAAGGAATTGGGTTAATTCAAAAGAAGGGAAACGTAAAGGAACATTCTATAAATTGGATATCTAAAATATTTCCGGATTTAAAACTTCATAAAAAAAGAGCACTAAAACAAATAGTACTCTTTTGACGACAAGTTGTCCTGCCAGGGTTCGAACCTGGACTCTTCTGATCCAGAGTCAGACGTGTTG